>JADHMO010000002.1 GCA_016779995.1 Flavobacteriales bacterium | reverse complement strand
GGAAACCCTGGTGTCAAGTACGAAAATACAAGACACAATATAGGATTTAAAGTATTGGACGCTCTAGCCGAGTCGTCCAATACTTCTTTTAAAGAGGAAAAACACGCTTACTACACTTCCATAAAACATAAGTCCAGAATCTATCACCTTATTAAACCTACCACTTTTATGAACTTGAGCGGTAAAGCCTTAAGCTATTGGATGCAACATCTAAAAGTAAAAGTCGAAAATGTTCTTGTAGTGACCGATGATATTGCTTTGCCCTTTGGGGTCATGCGACTTAGAGGTAAAGGCTCAGATGGTGGACACAATGGTTTAAAGGATATCAATTATTATTTAGGGCATACTAAATATGCCCGTTTGCGATTTGGTGTAGGCGATCAGTTTTTGAAAGGGCAACAGGCTCAATACGTCTTATCCGAGTGGACAACAGACGAAGAAAAGGACTTGTCAGAACGCATTCAACACGCTACAAAGATGGTACTCGCTTTTGGCACTATTGGCTTGGCCCAAACTATGAGTGATTTTAACGGAAAGTAGAGCAATTTTATTTAACTTTGTTAGAATAAAGGCGAAAACTTAAAGACGTCATTGATATAAGCTCATGAAAGCAACCCTATTTTTTTCAATACTCATTTTACTGTTGTTACATTCTTGTACTTCACTTCAACAAACATCCCAGACGAAGAATCATAGCAATTCAGCTATTCCAATAACAACAAAACAAGACTCAGCACAAACAAAATTATTGCACCATATACTTGAGGAAAAGTTACTTCCTGAATACAAATCTTTAATATTTAAAGAAAACTAACTTACAAACTTAATTTGCTATGAAAATCTTTACTCATTCAATAATCTTTTCATTTACTTTTATTTTTAACACTCTTTTATTAGCACAAGGTTATGACCAAGCTATTAATTCAAATTCATCTGGTCAAGAAGGAGAAGCTCATATTGCTATTAATCCACTTGATTCCAATAAATTAGTCGTTGGTTTTATGCAAACGGGCTCTGGAGTTGGTTTTAAAATATTTCACTCATCCAATGGCGGAGATAGTTGGCAAGAGTCTCTATTAAATACTTCAGCAGCTTTACAAGATTTTTTTCCGTCACATACCCCAGCAGGTGGGGGCGATATAGTGTTTGCCTATGATAAAGAAGGAACTTTATATTGTTCTTGGATTTATTTACTTGCTAATCCTTCTGAACCCAACTACCTATCCAATTTACTATGGCGTTCCTTTTGGGCAAAATCAACGGATAATGGTCAGACCTTTACTTTTGAAGATGGAGATAATAAATTTTTCGGCAAAGGCGTATTAGATTTAAGTAATGGTCAAATACAAATTGTTGATACAGAAACAGGTGTATGTGATAGACAATGGATGGCAGTAGATATGACGGATGGCACATATTCTAATCGCCGTTATATCTCTTTTCTTCAAGGCTCATTAAGTTATGGTTTTGGATTAGTTGTTAAGACACTAAATAATCAGGGTACAGCATTTGAAAATCCTGTTATGGCATACGAAGGCGCTATTCAACATGCTAATATTCTTGTAGATAAAAATGGAATTTTACATTGTTCGTTTATTAATACAGAGCAACACACGGTTCTTTACATAAATTCTAGTGATGGAGGACAAACGTTTTCTGACCCTTACCTTATATATCAAGGAACTTCATTAACTCCTAATTCTAACAATGTTGTTATAAATAATCGTGAGAGTAGTGCCCCTTCATTAGCTATCGATGGTGATGAAAATTTGCACTTAGTGTGGTCAGACTATTATGACTCTAAAGTAAAATCGTTTTACTCTAAATCAACAGATAAAGGACAGACTTGGACAGAGCCCAAACCTTTGACAGATTATTTCAATGACATGGTTTTTATGCCAGTAGTATCAGCTAAAGAAAATAAAGTTAGTATTGGGGGCAATATTGTCAATGATGAATTGAAATCACAGTATAAAATAATTTATTCTACAAACTATGGCGAAACATTTTTATACCCCAAATTGATGAGTACTGACATCATCGATTTTGATGCTGTTGGACAAGATGTATTTGTGGGAGATTATAGCTCTGCAGTTCGTACTTATTGCAATATATATAGTTTGTGGACTCACTGTGTGGGTTCAAATTGTCAGCAGTACGTTGCTAAATACGATGAGTGTAATTCAGTAAGCATTACAGAGCATACTCCTATAAATAGCACATTTTCAATAGACAAAATATATCCTAATCCAGTAACAGAAAATGTATTTATAGAAATTCAGTCGGAAAATAACGAGCAATTTTCATTCGAGATTTTAAATCTCAAGGGACAGAAAATATTTTATGACAGCTATGATATAGCAGAAGGGCAAAATAGAATTAGTATAGATTTAACAGGAATAGCAAAGGGCAATTATTTGCTGAAAGTAAAAAACAAATCAGGTGTTTTTATCAGTCGAACCATTATTAAGCAGTAGCAATCTAATTGTTATAAAAATGAGTATTTAGATGATTGACAATTAGATATTAAGTTACACCTTTCTTATCAGTTTTTCAGTCCGTTAGCGTTGGTGTGAAAGCTCTTTATAACCGCAGGAAAGAGGATTGTAATGTGATTGAACATTGCGTTGGCTGTACACTTAATTTTATCAGTTTACAATCCAATAAATTTGCTGGATTGTTTGGGTCTTTCACTTTTTTGTTTTCTACACTAAAACCATTTTCTGTAATTCCTTCAATTTTAGTTCTACTACTTTCAGGAAAGCTATTATATTTTTCATCAGGAATTATACATATCAGTTCAAATTCCTTATATGTTGGTTCGTGGAGGTAGTTGAAAACTTTTCTTGGATTTTCAATTTGCCACATTCCTCTAATCCTCAAATTAGTTATGCCCAAAGGGTCTACTTGATTGACTCTTCCTAGTTCTTTGGTTTCCGAAAAAATAACATCTGGAATTTCTTTAATTCCTTCAGAAATAGTTGTTTTTATTCTTCGATAAGTTTCGTGTTTGGCAGCATAAATACTTCCGTAAACCAGCCATAATGAATTCAAATTTGTATCTGAAGTATGACCAACACAATATATCAAATCTTTAATTGTCCATTCTTCACAAGTCTTGCATTCACTTGTAATCATTGGGCTTGTATGTCGTAAATCAGATTTTGGGTAACTGCTGTTAAGTGCTAAACTACTATTTGCACTTTGAGTTTTCTTAACTTCGATTGCATCACCACCTTTAATCATTATGTCAGGTGGATTGTTTTGAGAACCTAACCAAGAAAATTTTTCGTTGTAAGTCTCTAAACGAGACAGTTCATTGTTTGTTTGAAATGTATCTGCAAATGCATCTTTGACATAATTTTCGAGAGCGTCTCCCATACTGTTAGCTCTATTTCTTCCTGAATAAAACTCCCTAATTGCAAAATTTTTATGATTTACAATGTTGTGAATAGCTTCTAAAATATTGGTCATACTGTTTCTAATTCTTTACTCTGTTTTACAGTTTCCTTAACTGTTCGTGTTTCGATTTGCACTTTTATGCTTTCAGCTAAAAATTTTGCAAGATTTACTGGAACTGCATTACCTATCATTTTGTAACCCGCAGCTACCCTGTCGTAGTGAAATATAAAGTTATCAGGAAAAGTTTGAATTCTTGCACACTCCCTAATACTTAATCTTCTATACAAGTGTTCTTTTCCTGGAACAAAGATTCTTTTATTCTGCTCAATAAATTTCATTTTTGGTGCTTGTGGGTGAATTGGTGCGTGTCTTCCACCTGCTTGAATAGTAAATGATTGTTCGTCCCAACTTCTAACACGATTTCTTGACATAAAAATAGTTGAGAAATTTCCAATCATATATTCGTGATTAGGAGTTGAGCAGTTATCACCATTTGTCTTATTATACTCTAAAGCTGGTAGTACACCTTCTTGCAAATCACTTATTGCTTCTTCTAGAGATATTTTTGGGAAAGTAGTTGTTGGGAACTCAAACTTAAAGCCTAAATCTTTTCTAATACCTATAAAAAACACTCGCTTTCTATCTTGTGGCACGTTATAATCAAAAGCGTTTAAAAGCTGAAATGATAATTCATAACCTGCATTTTTAAACATTTCTTTTATATTCTGCAAAGCGTCTTTGTGTCGCGGCAAAAGCATACCACTAACATTTTCTGCTAAAAAGAACTTGGGTTGCTTTGCTTCTAAAATCCTAATAAAGTCGAAAAAAAGTTGTCCTCTTTTATCGTTGATTCCTCTTAATGCACCTGCTTCGCTCCAACTTTGGCAAGGTGGGCCCCCAATAATTCCATCACATTCAGGAACATCTTCCTCTTTAATATTAACAATACTTCGCCTGTCTAATTCAGTGTTTTTATGGTTCTTTTCGTAGGTTTCCCAAATTTCTTTATCATATTCGTTTGCCCAAACAACATTAAATCCTGCTTGTTCAAATCCAAGGTCAAGTCCACCTGCACCTGCAAAAAATGATACTATATTCATATTGCTTTTTGTTTTAAGGTTCTTCTGTATTCTGCTTTAGCTTCCGCAATTTTTAAAAGCTGTTTCGAGCAGTTGTATTCATAAATTTGTTTTCCGAGCTGGTCAGAAATGTATTCATTCTCCAAATCCGTTAGATTTAAATCAAAAATTTTAGCCAAGAGTGGTAATCTCTTTTTGTCAAAATCCCGTTTATTATTTTCTATCTTGCTCAAGTTAGCACTATCTAAATTTAATTTAGCAGCAAGTTGAGTCAGAGTCAGCTCATTATCTGTTCTTAATTCTCTTATGTATTCTCCAAATGTTGTTTTCATAAGACTTGTCATATTTTGACAAAAATATCGCTTTCTTTTCAATTTTCAATCAATATAGTCGACTTTTTTCGGGTGGCGGTGGGGAAGTGAAAACTCTTTTTATTATGTGAGGTAAGAGCAAAATGAAATGTGCTTGAACGTGCAGTGGCTTTTTTCAGCTTGCGTACAAAACATAAAGTTTCAAGAAACTAAAGCTAATTTAATTCACGATTCTAGCCCACTTTCTTTGAAATAAGACTGTGTAACTGCTCAATAGCAATACGTTCTTGTTGCATAGTATCTCTATCACGAAGGGTAACCGTTTGGTCTTCTAAACTTTGGTGATCTACCGTAATGCAATATGGTGTTCCGATAGCGTCTTGGCGTCTGTAACGTTTTCCTATGGAGTCTTTTTCTTCGTATTGACAATTGAAATCGTATTGCAAGGACTTCAAAATTTCTTTGGCCTTTTCTGGCAAACCGTCTTTTTTAGTCAGTGGCAATACAGCGGCTTTGACTGGCGATAACATGGGCGGAATATTCAGCACTAATCTATTTTCACCATTGACTTCTTCCTCATGATACGAATGACTTAGTATAGTTAAAAACATGCGGTCTAGTCCAATAGACGTTTCTACCACATAAGGCACATAACTTTCATTAATTTCAGGGTCAAAGTATTGCACTTTTCTTCCAGAATGTTCTTGATGACTTTTCAAATCAAAATCTGTTCTAGAGTGAATACCCTCCAACTCTTTAAATCCAAATGGAAACTTAAACTCAATATCACAAGCGGCATTAGCGTAGTGGGCTAAATTGTCGTGGTCGTGAAAACGAAAATTTTCTTTATCAATTCCTAAGCTGAGGTGCCACTGCATGCGGCTTTCTTTCCAATGTTCGTACCATTTCATTTCTTCGCCTGGTCTTACAAAAAACTGCATTTCCATTTGTTCAAACTCTCGCATCCGAAAGATAAACTGTCGAGCTACTATTTCATTTCTGAAAGCTTTACCAGTTTGAGCAATACCAAAAGGCAATTTCATACGGGCTGTTTTCTGCACATTGAGGAAGTTGACAAATATACCTTGAGCCGTTTCTGGCCTGAGGTATAAATCTGTCGCCCCATCGGCAGTAGAACCCATTTGTGTTTTAAACATCAGGTTAAATTGACGCACATCGGTCCAATTTTTTGTGCCTGAAACAGGGCATACAATACCTAATTCTTCAATAAGTGCTTTGACATCTGCCAAGTCATTGTCGCTCATAGCTTGGGCAAAACGTTGCATAATTGAGGAGCATTTTTCTTTGTAGCCAACCACCCTAGGATTTGTAGAAACGAATTGTTCTTCATCAAAACTATCGCCAAAACGCTTGGCGGCTTTATTGACTTCTTTTTCAATCTTAGCCTCTATTTTAGCTACATGCTCTTCAATAAGAACATCGGCACGATATCTCTTTTTAGAATCTTTGTTGTCAATCAATGGATCGTTAAAGGCATCAACATGACCGGAGGCTTTCCATGTGGTGGGGTGCATAAAAATAGCAGAATCTAAGCCTACTATATTATCGTTCATATTAACCATTGACTTCCACCAATAGTTGCGAATATTATTTTTTAGCTCTACGCCATTCGGACCATAATCGTATACCGCAGCTAGACCGTCATAAAGTTCACTCGACTGAAAAATAAAACCATACTCTTTCGCATGAGCGACTACTTTCTTAAACACTTCTTCATAATTTGCCATGTCGCAAAAATAAACATATTCGTTACATTATTACATGCTGTTTCGTTATCTTTGTTATATGGTTCAGGTGGAGGATAAAATTGTTTCTTTTGATGTCTTTGAAAAGCAATTTGTTTGTGATTTGTCAGCATGCAAAGGAGCTTGTTGTGTTGAAGGTGATGCTGGTGCTCCACTAGCTGACGACGAGCTAGATGTTCTTTCTAAAATTTTTGATGAAGTAAAACCTTACATGCGTCAAGAAGGCATAACGGCTATAGAGCAACAAGGTATGTATGTAGTAGATGCTGATGGCGATAATACCACAGCTTTAATCAATAACAAAGAGTGTGCTTTTGTTTCTTTTGACCAAGATGGGACGGCTAAATGTAGCATAGAACAAGCGTATAATGATGGTAAAATAGAATTTAAAAAACCCATCTCTTGTCACCTTTTTCCGATTAGAGTAAAGAAGTACAGAGATTTTGAGGCTGTTAATTATGAGTCTATTGATATTTGCCAACCGGCCTGTGAATGTGGACAAAAATTACAAGTCCCAGTTTACCGTTTTTTGAAAGAACCACTTGTTAGAAGTTATGGTGTAGAGTGGTTTGACCAATTATCCGAAGCGGCTCGTTTGTTAAAAAAGGAATAAATTATTTTTAACAATAATCAACTTTTAAAAATTAAAATTGTGAATTGACGTTCATTATTTTTTTAAAAAAAAGTTGAGAAAATAAAAAAAAATAAATCCCTTGAGTATGGCCAAAAATTTTGAATCCAAAAATTTGAAGTAGTGTTAAAAACTTGAAATTATTGTGAATAAAATTGAATTGCTTTCCATTATTTTTTTTGAAACATTTGTTGTCGGCTAATTCAATAAAATTGTCGTTCGAGTAACTCAATTTTACAATTGAAATAGCAGTTTTGGAGTAAATCCCAACAATTTATAAAGTTAACCAGAGAGGTGGAGAAGATAGAATCTTCTCTAGGAACTCCTTTCGCTAAATTTTGAACACTAATGGCAAACGCTACAGAACCTATCTTGCAAGAAAACGCTAATCGCTACGTTTTATTTCCTATACAACATGACGATATTTGGCAATGGTATAAAAAGCAAGAAGCTAGTTTTTGGACGGCTGAAGAAATTGATTTGCATCAAGATTTAGTAGACTGGGATTCAAAGCTTAACGACGACGAACGTTATTTCATAAAGCACATTTTAGCTTTTTTTGCAGCTAGTGATGGTATTGTTAATGAAAATTTAGCTGAGAACTTTGTTAATGAAGTACAGTACACTGAAGCTAAGTTTTTCTACGGCTTCCAAATTATGATGGAAAATATCCATTCAGAAACCTACTCATTACTCATTGACACCTACATTAAGGACAAGCAAGAAAGAAACAAATTGTTTACTGCCATAGAACACTTTGACGCCATTAAAAAGAAAGCAGAGTGGGCTATAAAATGGATTGAAAGTGATTCATTTGCAGAGCGACTAGTTGCCTTTGCAGCAGTGGAAGGGATCTTCTTCTCAGGTTCTTTCTGTTCTATTTTCTGGTTAAAGAAAAGAGGACTAATGCCTGGACTGACGTTTTCTAATGAATTAATTAGTAGAGACGAAGGTTTGCACTGTGACTTTGCATGTCACCTACACAACAATCACCTTATCAACAAGGTGCCAAAAGAACGCATCAAAGAAATTATCGTTGATGCCTTGAATATAGAAAGAGAATTTATCGTTGAATCTTTACCGGTTAAACTTATCGGTATGAACTCAGATTTAATGACCAAATATTTAGAGTTTGTAACGGATCGCCTACTTGTCGAGTTAGGTTGTGAAAAAGTATACAACTCAGAAAATCCATTTGACTTCATGGAAATGATTTCTTTAGAAGGAAAGACAAATTTCTTTGAAAAAAGAGTGGGAGATTATCAAAAAGCAGGTGTTTTAAGCGATAGCAATGACTCCAAAGACACCTTCTCATTTGATGATGATTTTTAAAATATTACTTAACGAGTAAAACAGTGAATTTATGTTTGTATTAAAAAGAGATGGTCGAAAAGAGGCTGTAAAGTTTGATAAAATTACAGCCCGTATTCAGAAGTTATGTTATGGCTTTAGCGATTTGGTGGACCCTACCGCAGTAGCAATGAAAGTTATTGAAGGTATTTATGAAGGTGTTACTACATCAGAGCTGGATAATTTAGCGGCAGAAGTATCGGCATCTATGACTACCCGTCACCCAGATTATGCACTATTAGCATCTAGGATTTCAGTTTCTAACCTTCACAAGGATACCAAAAAATCCTTTTCAGAAACAATGAAAGATTTATACGATTTTGTAAATCCTAAGACCGGTAAAAAAGCCCCTCTCATTGCAGACGACGTTATCAACATCATAAACAAGAATGCTGAGTTATTGGATTCTACTATCATTTATGACAGAGATTTCGGATACGACTATTTTGGTTTCAAAACGTTAGAACGTTCATACCTTCTCCGTCTTAATGGCAAGATAGCAGAACGCCCACAGCATATGCTAATGCGTGTAGCTATAGGTATTCACAAAGAAGATATTCAATCGGCTATTGAAACTTATGAGCTGATGTCTCAAAAATACTTCACTCATGCTACACCTACATTATTCAACGCAGGTACTCCAAAACCACAAATGTCTTCTTGTTTCTTATTGACAATGAAAGATGATAGTATCGAAGGTATTTATGACACCCTTAAGCAGTGCGCTAAGATATCCCAATCAGCAGGTGGTATAGGGCTAAGCATTCACAATGTGAGAGCTACTGGTTCGTACATTAGAGGCACAAACGGAACTTCGAACGGTATTGTGCCAATGCTAAGAGTGTTCAATGATACAGCACGTTATGTTGATCAAGGTGGAGGGAAAAGAAAAGGTTCTTTTGCTATTTATCTTGAGCCATGGCACGCCGATGTATTTGAGTTTTTAGATCTAAGAAAAAACCATGGTAAAGAAGAAATGAGAGCTAGAGATTTATTCTTTGCTCTATGGACGCCAGACTTGTTCATGCAACGTGTCAAAGAAGATGCCGAATGGACTTTAATGTGTCCAAACGAATGTCCTGGTCTAGCCGATACTTATGGTAAAGACTTTGAAAAACTCTACAAAAAATACGAGAAAGCAGGCAAAGGAAGAAAGACCATCCGTGCTCGTGAGTTATGGGAAAAAGTAGTAGAATCTCAAGTAGAAACGGGAACACCATACATGTTGTACAAAGACGCTTGTAACGAAAAATCTAATCAGAAAAACTTAGGTACGATTCGCTCTTCTAATTTATGCACTGAAATTATTGAGTACACCGCACCAGATGAAGTAGCTGTATGTAACTTAGCATCTATCGCTTTGCCGATGTACATCGACGAGGATACCAATACTTTTGATCACGAAAAATTATACAAAATAACACGTGTTATTACTAAAAATCTGAACAAGGTAATTGATAGAAATTATTATCCTGTTGCTGAGGCTAAAAACTCTAATATGCGTCATAGACCCGTTGGTTTAGGTGTGCAAGGATTAGCCGATACATTTATCAAGCTACGTTTACCGTTTGACTCAGCCGAAGCTAAAGCCTTGAACGAAGAAATTTTTGAGACGATTTACTTTGCTGCTCTAACATCATCTATGGAAACAGCTAAAGAGGAAGGGGCATATCAAACCTATGAAGGTTCGCCAATTTCTCAAGGCTTATTCCAGCACAACCTTTGGGGTAAGAAAGATGAAGACCTCAGTGGTCGTTGGGCATGGGGTGAACTCAGAACACAAATTAAAGAGCACGGCGTGCGTAATAGTTTACTACTTGCGCCAATGCCTACGGCTTCAACTTCTCAAATATTAGGTAACAACGAATGCTTTGAGCCTTATACCTCTAACATATACACACGTCGTGTACTATCCGGAGAGTTTGTAGTTGTTAATAAGCATCTACTACTTGACTTAGTAAGGCTAGGATTATGGAACGATGAAATGAAAAATGAAATCATAAAAGCAAATGGTTCTATCCAAGCTATTGATTCCATTCCTGAAAATATCAAAGCGATTTACAAGACGGTTTGGGAAATTAAGATGAAAGACATCATTGATATGTCGGCAGATAGAGGTCACTTTATTGATCAATCTCAGTCCTTGAACCTCTTTATTGACCAACCTAATATGGGTAAAATCACTTCTATGCATTTTTACGCTTGGGAGAAAGGTCTAAAGACTGGTATGTATTACCTAAGAACTAAAGCAGCTACACAAGCTATTCAGTTTACGGTACAAAAACAAGCCAAGTCTCAGTTGGAGCCAGTTGTAGCTGGCAAAGAAGAATACACAGCAGAAGAAGCTATAGCATGTTCTATAGACAATCCTGATGATTGTATTGCCTGTGGTTCATAACAGAATCCAAGCTAACCAAAAAAAAGCTCGCGAATAGCGAGCTTTTTTTATGTATATGTGTAGCGTTTATTATTTAAAAGCGTTTTCTCCAGTAATATCTAATCCAGTGATTAAGAGATGAATATCGTGTGTTCCTTCATAAGTCACTACCGATTCTAAGTTCATCATATGACGCATGATAGGATATTCGCCAGTAATTCCCATACCCCCTAGCATTTGTCTAGCATCTCTAGCTATAGTCAATGCCATATCTACATTATTCCTTTTGCACATAGAAATTTGTGCAGAAGTTGCTCTACCTTCATTTCTAAGAACACCCAATCGCCAAGTAATAAATTGTGCTTTAGTGATTTCAGTAATCATTTCAGCTAATTTTTTCTGTTGCAATTGAAAGCCTGCAATAGGTTTGCCAAATTGCATACGTTGTTTAGAATACCTTAAAGCAGTATCATAACAATCCATAGCGGCACCAATAGTTCCCCATGCAATTCCATAACGTGCTGAATCCAAACAACCCAAGGGTGCACCAAGACCATCTTTATTAGGTAATAAATTTTCTTTAGGTACTTTCACATTATCAAAGACCAATTCACCTGTTGCAGAAGCTCTTAAACTCCATTTATTATGTGTTTCTGGCGTGGTAAAACCTTCCATGCCTCTTTCTACAATCAAGCCTTTAATACGTCCTTCTTCGTTTTTTGCCCAGACAATTGCAATGTCAGCAAAGGGAGAATTAGAAATCCATAACTTAGCACCATTAAGAAGATAGTGGTCTCCCATATCTTTAAAGTTGGTTACCATTCCTGCCGGATTTGACCCAAAATCAGGTTCAGTAAGTCCGAAACAACCCACCATTTCGCCACTAGCTAGTTTAGGAAGAAAACGCTGACGTTGTTCTTCGTTGCCATACTTGAAAATGGGATACATAACTAAAGACGACTGAACAGAGGCAGTCGAGCGAATACCACTATCACCTCTTTCCAATTCTTGCATTATTAGACCATAAGAAATTTGATCTAAGCCAGCACCACCATATTCAGCAGGAATATAAGGCCCAAAAGCACCAATCTCAGCTAAACCACTAATAAGGTGTTTTGGAAACTCTGCTTTCTGACAGCTATCTTCAATGATAGGTGAAACCTCTCTCTTTACCCAATCTCTAGCAGCTTCACGAACTAATTTGTGTTCGTCATTTAGCAGCTCATCTAATTGAAAGTAATCGGGTGCTTGAAATAAATCTGTTGACATAATAATTTGAATTAAGTGAGAACAAAATTATTGAATAATTTATGATAAATAGCTAAATTGCGTGAAAATCAATTTTAATGAGGTTAATTCTTTTTTCTGCCCTTTTATTTACAATCTTTTTTACTTCTTGTAAAAAGGAAGAAATACCTGAACCAATTGACCCTACTCCTCAAGTAGAAACATACTCAAGTGTGAAGACTATTTTGGAGTCTTCTTGTTTAGGTTGTCATTCTCCTAATCAAAATGCATACATTATAGATTTGACAAACTATCAATCCATTAAAAACTATCTAGATGGTACAAATACAATGATAGATAGGCTTAACTCAGACGATGAATTTTATAGAATGCCGCCCTCTGGCAATCTATCCGATGCCGATAAGCAAAAGTTAATCGATTGGATAAACGATGGATATTTAGAGTAAATGGATTTAATAGCACACTTAAATCCTATATCGTCCACCCAATGGGTGTTTTTATCTTTTCTTTTAATACTAGCCTACATAGCAATTTTAAAGTTTAATTTTTCGAATCAATTCATACTTATTCTAAAATCATCGTATAGTCAAAAATTTTCTAATCAATACCTTAGGGAAGAAACAAACTCAAAACATAAGCTTTACCTTTTACCTGTTTTTATTTTATCATTTGCTTTGTTTCTTTCTTTTCAGAATCCATCCATAAATTATTTTGCAAAACTTATTTTTTGGGTTGGTTTATTTTTAATTGCCAAATACCTAAGTTTACTTTTTTTAGGATATATTTTTGAAAAAAATTATTTGTTTGAAGAGGTTATTTTTCAGTCCTTTTTATATGAAAAAGTCGTAGGAGTACTGCTTTTTCCTCTAACTTTAATTTTGTTTTATGGCTCTTTACAAACGGATTTTGTATTTAGATTCATCACTATTTTTTTGATAATGACTTTGTTTTACAAATGGCTAAGAATGCTATATTTAAGTTTTTTTAAAAGTTCACTTCCTAAAGCCCATATTATTATATATCTTTGCACATTCGAAATTTTGCCAATTATAATTATAATAAAACACCTTTATTAAATTGCTTTTGGTATAATGTGGAACACTAAACAAACAGTCTTTTGAAAGAGAATAAAGTTAAGACCATTTTGGTTTCTCAGCCCAAACCCGAATCTGACAAGTCACCCTATTTCAGCTTAGCAAAGAAATGTAATGTGAAGATTGATTTTAGACCATTTATTCATGTTGAGGGATTAACAGCTAAAGAATTCCGTCAACAAAAGATAAGTATTCTTAGTCATAATGCGGTAATTTTTACGAGTAAAAACTCAATGGATCATTTCTTTAGAATGTGTGAAGCTACCCGTATTACTGTCCCTGAAGAGATGAAGTATTTTTGTGTTTCAGAAGCAATTGCTTATTACTTACAAAAATACATTACTTATAGAAAGCGTAAAGTATTTATTGGAAGACAAAAAATTGAAGATTTATTGCCTGTGTTGAAGAAGAATAAAGACAGTAAATTTTTATTGCCTTGCTCTGATATTTTGAAAGATAGTATTCCCGAATTTTTGGACAAAAGTGGCTTTGATTTTACTAAGGCGATTATGTATAAAACTGTATGCAGCGACCTTTCAGATTTGGAAAATGTATTTTACGATATTTTAGTGTTTTATTCGCCTTCAGGGATTAAATCACTCTATCAGAATTACCCTAATTTCAAGCAAAATAAAACACGTATAGCAGCCTTCGGGCCTACTACGTCTAAAGCAGTTTCTGATGCGGGGCTAAAACTCAATATAAAAGCACCAAGTCCAGAAAATCCATCCATGACAATGGCACTTGAACAATATATAAAGCAGGTAAATAAGCGTTAGTTTATTTCCTTTTTTGTACTATGGTCTCACAGCATTTTTCAAAAGAAGATAGGCTCTGCAGTTCTCTTAGAATTGAAACTCTTTTTTCAGAGGGAGAAAGGTTGTATGAATTTCCATTTAAAGCCATCTGGCAAGAAGATGACACTTTACAATCAACAATCAAAGTAGCAATAAGTGTTCCTAAGAAAAGACTATCCAAGGCTAGTCAACGCAATCATATAAAACGTTTGGTAAGAGAAGCCTACAGAAAACAAAAGTACCTTCTTGTAGAAAAATTATTGCAAGAAAATAAATCCATCAATTTAATGTTAGTTTATACTTTGCCAAGCATTTTATCATTTAATGAAATTGAAGATAAAATAAGTGTAACTTTACAACGTTTAGCAGATGAAGTATGAGACAACTAATTTCAGTGTTGCTACGAGCTATAATTTTATTTTACAAAGGAGCAATTTCACCTTTGTTTTCGCCACGATGTAGATACACTCCTAGTTGTTCAGAATATGGACTTCAAGCAATAAAAAAACACGGACCTTATAAAGGTTTGTGGTTAACCATTAAGCGACTATCAAGCTGTCATCCTTGGGGTGGTCATGGTCATGATCCAGTCCCTTAATACTCAATAAGAACAATGAAAAAAATTAAAAAATACACACTTGTCATTGGCTTGTCAATAGCCAGTATTTTATCTCTTGGCTTTGTAGATAACTTATTTGAAATATCTAAAAACCTAGACATTTTTAGTTCTCTATACAAAGAGTTAAACATTTATTATGTTGACGAAACTGACGCAGGTGAACTGATGAAAACAGCAATAGATGCTATGTTGGAATCCCTTGACCCTTATACCACCTATATTCCTGAATCTGAAAAGGAAGATTTTGAATTTATGACGACAGGACAGTATGGAGGTATAGGAGCTGTTATTACAAAAAATGGTGACTGGGTATATGTTAGTGAACCTTATGAAGGTTTTCCTGCCGATAAAGCTGGACTTATTGCTGGAGATAAGTTTGTTGAAATTGCTGGCGAATCTGCTAAAAGTAAGTCAACTGAAGATGTCAGTAAAGTGCTAAAAGGTGAACCTAATACAGCCGTTAAAGTATTGATAGAAAGAGAAGGTCTTGCCAAACCTTTTGAGGTAGAAATAATAAGAGAAGAAATCAAACTCAATTCGGTGCCGTATTATGGGTTAATTTCTGACAGCATTGGCTATATCAAAACCCGTTCTTTTACTCGCAACATCTCTAAAGAAGTGATTGATGCTTATAAAGATATGAATGCCAACAATGAATTAAAAGGTTTGGTTTTAGATTTGAGAGGCAACCCAGGTGGGCTTCTAAATGAGGCTATTAGTATGGCTAATATTTTTATTGATAGAGGTAAAGAAATTGTTTTTACCAAAGGAAAAATTAAAGATTGGGATAAAAGCTATAAAGCCAGAAACGAGGCTGTTGATACAGAAATTCCTTTAGTAGTACTGATAAACAGAAGTTCAGCTTCTGCATCTGAAATAGTTTCAGGAGCGGTACAAGATTTTGATAGAGGTGTTGTAATAGGCCAACGCAGTTTTGGTAAGGGGTTGGTTCAGCAAACTAGAAAATTGAGCTACAATGCCCAGCTAAAGGTAACTACTGCAAAATATTATATCCCTAGCGGAAGATGTATCCAAGCACTCGACTACTCCAATAGAGACGAAGATGGAAGCGTAGGAAAAGTGCCTGATAGTCTGCGAACAGAATTCAAGACCTTAGTCAATGAGCGTTCTGTTTTTGATGGTGGAGGAATTACGCCGGATATTACAATTGAACCAGAGAAATTCAGTAATATTTTGAGAAGTTTAGTATCTAAACGTCATATTTTCAATTTTGCTAATCAGTATAAAAGAAATAATGAATCTATTGATGATGCAAAATCTTTTGTTATTAGCGATGATGTTTATAATCAATTCAAGCAATACCTCAAGGACAAGGAATATGAGTACGAAACTAAAACCGAAAAGGCCATTAAAAATCTTGAAAAAGACGCTGAAGGGGAAAAATATCTTACCGAATTACAAGAACAATTGGAAGAGTTAAGTTCAAAAATGGAAGAAAGTAAAAATAACGATATCGAACGCTTCAAATCCGAGATAAGTGAGCTTTTAGAAATGGAAATTGTAACACGATATTTTTATCAAAAAGGAAAAATTGAAACTACTATAAAGCATGACGAAGAAATAGCAAAAGCCATTGAAGTTTTGGACAATATGGAGCTTTATGACGCTATCCTTCGTGGTGATAGCATTCAGTAATGAAACCCAAAGGAATAGCATTAATTACCTTAGCATTTTTTGCTCCTATATCAATTTTTGTAACTGACGTAGCTGTTTTTTCTCTTGCTATTTTATGGTTGTTTGAAGGTCAGTTTATATCAAAGTGGAATAAGATTAAATCCAACCCTTGGCTACTTTCCTTGATGGCTTTACTTTTTCTTTATGTAGTGGGTATGCTTTGGGGGACTAATCATCAGGGGGCTAAATGGCTATTTCAAAAAAGTGCAATACTCATACTTTTACCTATTTTATACACGCTTAACTTTAGTCAAAAAGAGGTAAAATATTCTTTATTTGCCTTTCTTTCAGCGACAACATTATCTGCTCTCATTGCCAATTTGATAAATCTAGGATGGATAAATCATCTCTTTAAATACTCCTCTATTTTTGCTAAAAATTGGCATTATCCGGCCTTCATGACTTACACAGATCATAATGTATTTTTAGCTTTTTCATTACTTGTCACCTTTTTTATATTGTTCAATAACTATTCCAATAAAAAGTTAAGAATAGTATTAATTTTTATTTCCACCTTATATTTATTGAGTCTATATACTGAAAATGGTAGATCTGGACAGCTTGCTTTTATACTTATTTTCTTATCCTTTTCTTTACTTGCTTTTTGGTATAAGAAACGGGTCTTAATATTTTCGGTTATAGCAATCTTAGCAATAAATACATCGGCTTATTTTTTATCTCCTCATTTTAAGAAAAGAATAGATAGCATTCGAATAGAACTTACTCAGTTAGAAAAAAATAAGGTCAATAGTATAAATACCCGCTATTATCTTTATAAGTATTCGTATGAAAAAATAAAAGAAAAGCCAGTATTAGGTTATGGCACTGGTAGTTTTGTAAAAGAGTTTTCTTCAATTAGTGAACACGCTACTAAAACCCTTGCTGGGGTTCACAAAACACCTCACAATAATTACCTTTTCATTTGGTTTGAACTTGGATTGATAGGACTAGTGGTTTTTTTATCCATATTCTTTTTTCAGCTTAAGGCATATCAGTCGCTTAATCAAGGGTATTTTCGGATGATTTTTCCTGCTATTTTTTTGGTAATAATGTTGACAGACACCTATTTTCAAAATCACAATACAGCAGTTTTGTATTGTTATCTATCTTTCATTTTTTCGACTTACTCTTTCGAGTAAATACGTTTTATCCTACGGTTGAGAGTTGCCATTATTTCGTAGGGAATGGTGTCCAAATCGTGTGCTAATTTAGAAACACTGTATTTAGGACTAAAAATAGTAACCTCTTGTCCTTCTTCAGCATAGACTTCAGAAATGTCAGCTACAAAGCTATCCATACTTATATCACCGATTATTGGACATGCCGTATCCTTGATGAAGACTTGCCCATTTTGGTTTCCTAATTTTCTATTGAGTCCGTCGGCATATCCAACAGGTATAACTGCAATGTGCATATCTTTGTCCGCTATAAATGAGTTTTGATATCCTACGCTCTGACCTTTTTTGATAAATCTTGTTTGACTGATTACACTTTTTAAGCTGAAAATTTGTTTCAAATTAGGATGTTCTAATCCTCCATATAGAGCAATCCCTAACCTAACCCATTCGTTAGATTCAGTTTCAAAACGCATAGCTCCATTACTATTCATTACATGAGATGGAATATGTATTCCGAGAGAGTTTTCTAAATTATTACGTATGTCTATAAATCGCTGAATTTGTCGTTCACTAAAATCATCTTTATTAGGGTCATTAGAAGATGACAAATGCGAACATACACTCTCTATATTGAGTTGAGGATTGTTTTTAAGTATTGGAATAATTTCTTGTATGTCAGTTGCTTCAAAACCGTATCTATTCATACCTGTATTAAACTTCAAATGAATAGAAACCTTTTGTTGACACTTGGCATATAACTCAAGAAGTCTGTGATTAAATATTACAGGCTCTAATTGATATTTAATTATTGTATTTATGCTTTTGTATCCAGGGTTGGCTACAATTATTGGCTTAGTGATTCCTTCTTTTCGTAATTGAACGCCTTCCTCAAAGTCGGCCACCCAAAAAGCGTGAACGCCCAATTTTTCTAGGTGTTTTGAAATTTCTATATCACCCAAACCATAAGCAAAAGCTTTAACCACTGCAATAGTTTTTACCCCATCAGGAAGCTTACTTTTAAGAAAGTTAAAGTTAGCCTCAAGAGTATCGAGGTTGACATGTAGTATGGTTTCGTGGGTATTGGGCATTATCTACTAAAACAATTTCTGCAACGGGCTTCGTATTCGTTTTTCTCACCCAATAGTATTTGCTCGTCTTTATCTACTATTCTGTATGAATAATTAGCTAAATCGCCACACTGTATACAAATAGCTCGAACTTTAGTTACATCTTCTGCAATAGACATCAATTGTGGGATAGGTTCAAAGGGATTGCCTTCATAGTCCATGTCTAAAGCAGCAATAATAACACGAACCCCCTGATTTGCTAATTGGTTACACACTCCAACTAAATTATTGTTGAAAAATTGTGCTTCATCAATACCTACTACTTCTTTATCCTGGCATAATTCGATAATATCAGTTGCATCCTCTACAGCTTTACAATCTATTGCCCTCATATTATGGGACACCACTTTATCTTTATCGTACCTATCTTCAATAGCCGGCTTGCAGATAATTACACTTTGCTTAGCTATTTTAGCCCGTCCAAGTCTTCTAATTAACTCCTCTGTTTTGCCTGAGAACATAGAACCACAAATGACTTCAATACTTCCTTTTCTAATTTTATTCTTTTCTAAAAACATTCGATTAACTTTGTAAACAAATGTAAGCATTGATTTACATCTAATACTATGAGAAGTTATTTTCTTATCATTCTTTTCTTTTTAAGTAACAGTTTTAGTGCCTATTCACAAGCTGATAGTACTAAAATTAATCCTTATAGATTAGGTATTGTTTTAGCTAGTGGTGCATCTGTATTAGGAGGCTCTTACATTTATGTTCAAAATTCTTGGTGGAGCGATCAATCTACATCATTTCATTTTGACGATGGTTCAGACCTTAGATATGCTAGAAATATAGATAAAGGCGGTCACTTTTTTGGAGGTGTACTAGTTGCAGACCTTTTTCATTCTAATTTGAAATGGGCAGGTATGAATGAAAAGAAATCGTATTGGTACGGAGCAGCTATGGGTTCTTTTATACAGTTGGCAATAGAGATGAAAGATGCTTATGCTCCTTACTGGGGTTTTAGCGTTTGGGATTTTGGAACAGGCTCTATTGGGGCATTAGTACCTGTTGCAGAAAGGTACTGGAAGCCTATGAAATATATCGATTTCAAAATGAGTTATTACAAAAGAAGTAATCGGTATTGGGAACTTGGCGAGCAACAAAAACCTTGGGCACCGCCTCATCCACATGCCTATCAGGATGATTATGTAAATCAAACCTATTGGTTAACCGTTTATCCATTAAAAGATAGGAATATAGATGTTGGGCTTTCTATTGGTTTTGGATTAGATGATACTCAATACCTCACGCCTGGAGGCACAAAAGTTGGAGGCAACAACGAAATTTATATTGCATTAGACTATGATTTAAAGCGTGTGCTCAAACGTTGGGATACACCGACGGCAAAGCGGGTTAAACATTGGTTGAATTATATAAAAATCCCTGCACCAGCTATCTTAATCACTCCTGAAACCAAGTTTTACCCTATTTTCTTTTAAATTTGTGTAATGGCAAAATTGTTTGTAGTTCCCACACCTATTGGAAATCTAGAAGATTTTACTTTCAGAGCAGTTCGTATACTAGAAGAAGTAGACCTAATCTTAGCTGAAGACACACGTACTAGTGCTAAATTAATGGCACACTACCAAATATCTACTCCTATGCGTTCATATCATATGCATAATGAGCATAAAACGGTAGAGAAATGGATTGAGCTTTTGTTAGATGGGAAAACTATTGCATTAATTACAGACGCTGGAACTCCAGCTATTTCTGACCCTGGTTTTTTATTGGTTAGGGAATGTGTGAAAAACAATGTTGAGGTAGATTGTTTGCCTGGTGCTACAGCTTTTGTTCCTGCACTTGTTAATTCTGGTCTGCCTTGTGAAAAGTTTGTTTTTGAGGGCTTTTTGCCACAGAAAAAAGGAAGACAGACTCGCTTAAAAATTTTGGCAGAAGAAACCAAAACGATGGTGTTTTATGAATCTCCATATAGAGTTAAAAAAACATTAGCACAATTTGTCGAATTTATGGGAGGGGATAGAAATGTTTCTGTTTCAAGAGAAATTAGCAAGAAATTTGAAGAAACAATTAGGGGAAGTGTTGCGGAAGTGTTAGCTCACTTTGAAACTAAAGAACCCAAAGGAGAATTTGTTATTGTATTAGAGGGGAAATAAATGATAGAGATAAAAAAACAAGAGTTTAAAAAGCCACTTATTATTGCTGGACCTTGTAGTGCAGAAAGTCAAGAGCAGCTATTAGCTACTGCAAAAGGGTTAGAAGATAAAGCAACCATTTTTAGAGCAGGGATTTGGAAGCCCCGAACACGTCCTAATTCATTTGAAGGTGTTGGGAACAAGGCTTTAGAATGGTTAAAAGTGGTGAAACAAGAAACCCCATTGAAAGTAGCCACAGAAGTTGCAAATGCTCGGCATGTTGAAGCGTGTTTAAAAGCTGATATAGACGTATTGTGGCTTGGAGCAAGAACAACGGTCAATCCCTTTTATGTTCAAGAAATAGCAGAGGCTTTAAGAGGTGTTGATGTTAAGGTCATGATTAAAAATCCTTTACATCCAGAGTTGAGCTTATGGATAGGTGCTATTGAGAGACTGAGTCAAGTTGGTGTAAGTCAATTATCGGCTATTCATCGTGGCTTTTTCACCTTAGAAAAATCAGCATTTCGGAATGAGCCAAAATGGGAAATCCCCATTAAACTCAAGCGTCTAGTGCCTGAACTCTCAATTATTTGTGATCCTAGCCATATTTCTGGAGCACCACAAATGTTAAGTGAAGTTTCGCAGACAGCTATGGACTTGAACATGGACGGACTCATGATAGAAACTCACTACAATCCAAGCCTTGCATTAAGCGATGCACAACAACAAATTACGCCCAAAGAATTAGGTGTTTTATTGGATAATCTAATTTTGAGATCTTCAACCAATCCCAATACTGAGTTCAGAACATTACTCAACAACCTACGCTCAGAAATTGATGCTATTGATAAAAAGTTGGTCGATATTGTAGGTCAAAGAACCGAAATAGTAAAAGAGATAGGTCGTTACAAAAAAGAAAATGCAGTCACTATATTACAGATAGAACGTTGGTTCGAAATACTAAAATCTAGAAAAGACTGGGGGCGTGACATCAATTTAGACCCTCAAATGATTGGCGAATTATTTGAACTTATTCATAAACATTCTGTTCTTACTCAAACTCATATTTTAAATAAGTGACATGCAAAATTTGTGGACTTTAAAAGCTTTACCTGACAAGGACATTGTATGTGCTTTACAAGAAAGTCTAGGAGTTTCTGAACTTGTTGCTACTTTACTTGCTCAAAGAGGGATAAAAACTTTTGAGGAAGCCAAACAATTTTTTAGACCACAATTATCAGACCTTTACAATCCTTTTTTGATGAAGGATATGGATAAAGCTGTGGAGCGTCTGCATAGGGCTATAAGTAGTGATGAAAAGATTCTTGTCTATGGCGACTATGACGTAGATGGAACTACTGCCGTTTCATTGATGTATCTTTTTTTAAAGGAAAAATGTAAGTATGTAGAATATTACATTCCTGATAGATACGATGAAGGTTATGGTGTTTCATATAAGGGTATAGATTATGCTAAAAGCAATAATTTCTCATTAATTGTATGCTTAGATTGTGGAGTTAAAGCTGTTGAAAAAGTGGCTTACGCCAAAACTAAAGACATTGATTTTATCATTTGTGACCATCACAGACCAGGAGATACTTTGCCTTTAGCTGTAGCTGTTTTAGACCCTAAAAGAAGCGATTGTGATTATCCTTTTAAAGAGCTTTGTGGGTGTGGTGTGGGGTTTAAATTAGCACAAGCTTATCATCAACAATACAATTTACCTTTTGAAGAATTAGTGCCACTTTTAGATTTAGTGGTGGTTAGTATAGCTGCTGATATTGTACCTATGATTGATGAAAACCGAGTGCTTTCTTTTTATGGGTTGCAACAACTCAATGCTAGTCCAAGAATTGGATTGAAAGCCCTAATGGATGTTGCCAATAGAAAAGAGACCTTTAACATTTCCGATGTTGTATTTGGCTTAGCTCCAAGAATCAATGCGGCTGGTAGAATAGAGCATGGCAATAAGGCGGTAGAGTTACTTGTACAACAGGACTTTTCAATAGCAAAAGAAAAAGCAGATTATATTGATAACCATAACATTACTAGAAAAGAATTAGACAAAAGCATTACACAAGAGGCTTTAGCTATGATAGTGCCAAATGCTTATTCAACAGTAGTTTGTAGTGATAAATGGCATAAAGGAGTAGTTGGTATAGTAGCTTCAAGACTTATAGAAACACATTACAGACCCACAATTGTTTTAACTGAAAGTAATGGCAAATTAACGGGCTCAGCTCGTTCGGTAAGTGGTTTTGATGTTTATGAAGCTATTGATGCTTGTTCAGATTTATTAGAGCAATTTGGGGGTCATAAATATGCCGCAGGATTGACATTAAAAAAAGAAAACCTTACTGCTTTTATTCAACGTTTTGAAGATGTGGTAAGCTCTACCATTACTGCAGAGATGCAAACCCCAAAGATTTATATTGACCTCGAAATGTCTATGGAAGATATTACTATGAAAACGCATCGAATTATTGAACAAATGGCTCCTTTTGGGCCTTCAAATAGCAGACCTGTTTTTATGACAAAAGGAGTCATTGATAATGGTTCTGGACGTGTAATAGGACAAGATAAAAACCACCTCAAATTGGCCATTACTGATAACCATAATTCAAAGACATTGGACGGGATAGGCTTTGGCATGTCTGACTATTTTTCTACTATAAAGGACAAGCAACCTTTTGATGTTTGTTTTGTTTTGGATTTAAATGAATGGAATGGTAATTCTAACCTTCAATTGAGAATTAAAGATATCAGGAACAACACCTTACCTTAAGACAATTCTACCTAGTTTTTCAGAAATTTCTCGTTTAATTTTCAACATATTGTTGATTTCAACAAGTAGGTTTGTATCATCATTGTCTTCCTTAGATAACTCTATGTTTTTAGTCTCTATGAGTTCTGATATTTTGGCAATTTTAAGAGAATAAATGGCTGTGTCAACCGCTTTTTTTAACTGCATTTCTTCAGTTTCTGTATAAATGCCGTGTTTTTTCCATTTCTCACTTATGGAATGTTGATTGCTAATAATATCAACAGCAACTTGAGAAATAACAGGATTTTTATGTTGAGTAAAATATTCTTCTGTTAACAGTGTACCTTGATTTATAGCTTCTTCGTATGTTTTATAGATTAATGCGTAATTGGGGTTTGAAAAAAGGTTTTCGTCTTTAAACTCAATCAAAATATATTGTATGACATAAATTTTATCTTCTTCAGTAGTTTTTGTCTGTTCGTCGTAAGGATTTATCTGGTAATCGCCATATTGTAACATAAAGCGAATAACGTCCTTTTCTTGAAATTCTGACTTAGTAGGGTTTTTTGTAGGGGTAGCGGTATCTTCTACTTTATTGACTACTTCACTTTGTATTTTATTAGCAGCTTTATCTTTATGAATTAGCTCGTGTACTTTATTATCTAATTCTTGCTTTCCAATTTCTAATAGCTTACTGCATTTGTCAATGTAAACCTCCCTAGTAATACCATCAGGAATTTTAGCAATAGATTGCATAATTTCACTAATGAGATTTACTTTTTTGATGGGGTCATTTTTACTTTTTTCATCTAGTAAGTTAATTTTGAACTCTATGAAATCTTGAGCTTGTTCATTGATGTAATTGGTTAGTCCTTCTCCTCCATATTTTTTGGCATAACTATCGGGGTCTTCGCCTTCTGGTAAAAGTGCTACTTTGACGGTCATGCTTTCGGCATGTATTAGGTCAATGGCTTTTGTGGCAGCCTTAATTCCTGCATTATCAGAGTCGAATAGAAGGGTAATGTTTTTGGTATATCGACCAATCAGTTTTACTTGTTCTGAGCCAAGAGCGGTGCCAGATGATGCTACCACATTTTCTATGCCCGATTGATGCATGGATATAACATCTGTATAGCCTTCAACGATTAAGCAATTGTCATTTTTTACTATGGCAGACTTGGAGAAGTGCATACCATACAAGACTTTCCCTTTGTGATAAATCTCACTTTCTGGAGAGTTGAGGTATTTTGCCTTTTCATCTTTTTTAAGGGCTCGTCCACCAAAGCCGAGTATTCTACCTGAAATGCTATGAATGGGGAAAATAATTCGCCCTTTAAACCTATCAAAAGCCTTGTCTTCTTTGAAAATACTTAAGCCTGTTTTTTCTAAATATTCTTGCTTATAGGATGATTCTAGCGCAGACTTTGTAAAAGCGTCCCAACTGTCAGGATTGTAGCCCAACTGAAATTTATTTATCATTTCTTCCGAAAGACCTCGTTCTTTGAAGTAGCTTAAGCCTACGGCTTTACCTTCCACGGTTTTATGTAAGCTATTCTGAAAGTAATCATTGGCGAATGAATTAACGATAAATAAACTTTCTCTTAGGTTAGATTTCTCTATCTGCTCAGGGGTTTGCTCCTCTTCTGGAACTTCAATATTGTACTTTTTGGCGATATATTTGAGAGCCTCGGGATAAGATAGCTGATCAATTTCCATAACGAAGTTCACAGCATGTCCACCTTTACCACAGCCGAAACACTTATAAATATTTTTAGTAGGAGAAACGGTAAAAGAAGGAGTTTTTTCGTCGTGAAAGGGACAATTACCGAGCATATTTGCGCCTCTTTTTTTCAGAGTAACAAAGTCTCCAACAACCTCTTCTATTCGGGCTGTTTCAAAAATGGTATCTATGGTTTCCTTTGGAATCATTTCTTTCTTTCGATGACGAAATTTACTAAAAGTTCTAAAGACTTTCGGCTTTCATTGTCATCAAAAGTTTTCAACAAACTCAAGGCTTCTTCTTGGTAGGATTTCATTTTCTCAATTGTATAGTTTATCCCGCCACTTTTTTTAACTATATCTAGTACCTCAGAAACTCGCGCAGTATTGGTATTGTGATTTTTTACAGTTTGAATAATGAACTTCTTTTGTTTTCTATCGCAATTTCTTAGGGCATAGATAAGAGGTAAAGTCATCTTTTGCTCTTTGATATCAATACCTGTGGGTTTGCCTATAACATCTTCGTTGTAGTAATCGAATAGGTCGTCTTTCATCTGAAAAGCGATACCTATGAGCTCTCCAAATTTTCGCATACGCTCGACAGTTTCTTGGTCTTGCTTGGCAGCCACAGCACCACTAGCACAACAAGCCGCAATGAGTGTTGCTGTTTTTTGTCTGATAATTTCAAAATATACGTCTTCTTCGATGTCAAGTTTACGGGCTTTTTCTATTTGTAAAAGCTCTCCTTCACTCATTTCTTTGACTGCTTTAGAAACAATCTGTAATAAGTCGTATTCTTCATTTTCTAAAGACATAAGTAAGCCTTTAGATAAGAGATAATCTCCAACAAGTACTGCAATTTTATTTTTCCAAAGGGCATTTATAGAGAAAAATCCTCTTCGCATATTGGCATCGTCAATAACGTCGTCGTGTACTAATGTGGCTGTATGTAAAAGTTCAATGAGTGAGGCTGCTCTGAAACTGCTCTCGTTGATTTCACCAAAAAGTTTGCCGCTAAGAAAAACAAACATTGGACGCATTTGCTTACCCTTACGTTTTACGATATAGTGTAATATTTTATCTAAAAGAGGTACCTTGCTATTTAAGGAGTCTTTAAACTTCTTTTCAAACATGAGCATCTCTTGTTGAATGGGCTTTTTAATCTCTTTTATGCTGTTCATCTAAAGTATTTAGAAGGGGGGTACAAAGATACTAGGATTTTACGAGTTTATTGGCAAGTTGACCACAAGCGGCGTCTATGTCTTTTCCTCGACTTCTCCTGACGTTTACAATAAGGTTTTTGCTTTCTAGATAGCTAACAAAAGCATCTACTTTTTCTCTATTGGCTTGTTGAAATTCGCCATCGTCAATAGGGTTATATTCAATAATATTGATTTTACAGGGCGTAATTTTTGCAAAGCTAGCAAGTTCTTGGGCATCGCTAATTTCATCATTAAAGTCCTTGAAAATGATGTATTCGTAGGTTATTCTTGTTTGTGTTTTTTCATAAAAATAGATAATGGCGTCTTTTAATGCATCTAAGGAATTTTGTTCATTAATAGGCATTATATAGTCACGCTTCTTATCATTAGCAGCGTGTAAGGAAAGTGCCAGATTAAATTTGACTTCATCGTCGCCTAGCTTTTTTATCAGCTTTGCTATTCCAGCAGTAGAAACTGTAATACGTTTGGGCGACATACCAAGTCCATCTGTCGAGGTGATTTTATCGATTGACTCAAGAACATTTCTATAGTTTAGGAGGGGTTCGCCCATACCCATATAAACAATATTACTCAACTTTTGATTGTAATTGCTTAGGGCTTGTTCGTTTAGCATAAATACTTGGTCGTAAATCTCATCAGCATTTAAATTCCTTAATCTATCTAGTTTGCCAGTAGCACAAAATTTACATGTTAAACTACAACCTACTTGAGAAGATATACAAGCTGTCATTCTACTTTTGGTAGGGATTAAAACCCCTTCAACATTATTATTGTCGTAAAGACCAAAAGCAGATTTTATGGTGCGGTCAGCACTTTTTTGTGATTCTGTAATTTTGGCGTGTAGAATAACAAAGTGCTCATCTAACAATTGAATAGTTTCTTTAGAAACATTACGCATCTCTTCAAAGGAAGATACCGACTTTTTCCATAGCCATTCATATACTTGTTTGGCTCGAAACATTGGCATATTATTCTCTTTGAAAAAGCCCTTAAGTTCGTCAAGAGTAAGTGTGCGAATATTTTTTTTATCTAAAGACATAGAGCGTACAAAGATACTATCTTTGTACGCTCTATGCGCTACTTAACATCAGATATCATTTTTACGGCTTTTTCTAGTCCCATTTATGATGGTGTTTTGGTCGTCGATGATGAGGGAAGAATTGTAGATTTACTAGAGAATAAGTTGCAGATAGATGGTGCTAAGTTAGAATATTTTAGAGGTGCTCTTTGCCCCGGATTTATCAATACCCATTGTCATTTAGAGTTGTCACACTTGCAGGGTGAGTTAGCCCCAAAAACAGGATTACCACATTTTATTAACTCTATAGGTCAAATTAGAAAGGCTAGTCAGCGACGAAAAGACGATGCCTTAAAGTTAGCAGATAGACAGATGTATAATAATGGCATTGTGGCTGTAGCAGACATCAGTAATACAGCAGATTCCTTTTCTACAAAAGCTAATAGTGCCATATACTATTATACCTTCATCGAATTATTTGCATCTAACCCCCATAAAGCTGCAGAAGTATTTGAACGAGGACTGAAACTAAGCCAAGAATGTAGCACACCCAACTCTTTGACACCCCACGCTAACTATTCGGTTTCTTTGCCACTTTTCGAAAAGATTAGACATCACAATAAGGGAGAAATTATTAGTATTCACAGTCAAGAAACGCCTGAAGAGGATACTATGTTTTTGACTGGTAGTGGTCAATTGTTGTCACAACTTATTGCTAAAGACTTTTTCAAATACACTGGTAAGACTGCTCTTCAAAGTACCCTTCCTTTACTGCCAGATGCTCCTATTTTATTAGTGCATAACACCTTTACCAAAGAAGATGATATGTTAGAGGCCATATCTAATTTTGACAAACTTTATTGGTGTACTTGCCCCAAAGCTAATTTATACATAGAAAATCAATTGCCTAACTATCAACAGTTTGTAGATGCTCAAGCTAAAATGACGATTGGAACAGATAGTTTAGCATCTAACGATACGCTATCTATTTTGGAAGAAATGAAAACGATACAAGCTCATGTTTCTTTAGAGTTATTGATGGAATGGGCTTGTAAAAACGGGGCTGAATTTCTTGGACTTGATGCTTTAGGAACTTTTCAAAAAGGTAAAATGCCTGGCATCAATTACATCAATCATATCGTAGATGGTAAGTTAACAGCAGATAGTCAAGTTAAAAAGTTATTCTGACATTAAATTGATATAAACTTGAGCTTTCTTTAAGTCTTCTGGCGTTGTGATTTTGATGTTTTCTTTATTGCCTTGAATAAGTTGTATCTCTATCCCCATAGCTTCTACAACTGAAGCGTCATCAGTAAATGTAGGCGAATAGTCTTGTTGGTAGGCTTTTAGCAAAAGCTCACTACTAAAACATTGAGGAGTTTGAACAATAAGGAATTCGTCCCTATTTACAATAACACTTCCGCTATCGGTTTTTTGTCTTAAGCTTTCTTCAATGGCTATGACTGGAATTGCAGTTCCTTTCTCTTGTGCTGTCTGCATACATTCCTTCACCACGCTAGTTTTAACTAAGGGACGAACGCCGTCGTGTATGGCAACAACAGATTGTTCATTGACTTTTTTCAAAGCATTACTTACTGATTCAAAGCGTGTGTTACCGCCTTCAACAACTTGATGATTCACTTTAAATTGGTGTTCTTGACAAAGTTTTTTCCAAGTGTCGAACTCAGATTTTGGTAGTGCTAAAATGATTTCAGAATGAGCTAAACTTTGGTGCATTTTTTCAATGGTATGCATCAAAATGGGTTTAGAGTTGAGGTCTAAAAACTGCTTAGGGATAGAAGAACCCATTCGGCTTCCGCTACCCCCAGCAACTATGATAATATATTGTTTCACTGTTATAATATCAGCATGGCATCACCATAAGAGAAGAAATTGTACTTCTCCTTAATAGCTTCTTCGTAAGCCTTCATTACTAAATCGTGACCTCCAAAAGCACTAACCATCATTAATAAGGTAGATTTTGGAGTGTGGAAGTTGGTAATCATGCAATTGGCAATATTGAAATCGTAAGGAGGGTAAATAAATTTATTAGTCCACCCTTTAAAAGGAGTCATTAGTCCTTGAGTAGTTACTGATGTTTCAATAGCTCTCATAGAGGTTGTCCCAACGGCACAAACTCTTCTTTTTTCATTGATGCCTGTATTAATAATATTTGTCGTTTCTTCGCTAATGATAACTTCTTCAGAGTCCATTTTGTGCTTACTTAAATCCTCTACCTCTACTGGTCTAAAAGTACCTAGCCCAATGTGAAGGGTAAGGTTAGCAAACTCAAGCCCTTTGATTTCTAATCGCTTCATAAGTTCACGACTGAAGTGCAATCCTGCTGTTGGTGCTGCTACGGCACCTTCTGTTTTAGCATAGATGGTTTGATAGCGTTCTTCGTCTTCAGCGTCTGGCTCTCTTTTGATGTATTTTGGTAATGGAGTTTCGCCAAGATCTTTGAGTTTTTCTCTAAACTCTTCATAACTTCCGTCGTAAAGAAAACGTAAGGTTCTTCCTCTAGAAGTGGTGTTGTCAATAACTTCTGCCACTAAACTATCGTCTTCGCCAAAATATAACTTATTACCAATTCTTATTTTACGAGCAGGATCTACCAATACGTCCCACAATAAATTTTCTTTATTTAATTCTCTTAATAAAAAGACTTCTATTCTAGCACCAGTCTTTTCTTTGTTGCCATACATTCTAGCAGGAAAAACTTTGGTATCGTTGAAAATCATAACATCACCTTCATCGAAATAGTCCACCAAATCTTTAAATTGTCTATGTTCGATTTCACCTGTTTTTCTATTGACTACCATTAGTCGAGATTCGTCTCGGTTGTAAGCAGGTCTTTCTGCTAAAAGCTCTTCTGGTAAATCAAAATTAAATTGTGAGAGTTTTCTTTTTATCATGATGTTCTTGTATTCTTAGTAAAAAAGTGCGCAAATATACTAAATTAATGTTCAGTCGCTGGATTATTTGTAAGAGAAAAAGAGTCTATAAACTCTTGAATGTCAATTGCTTGACTTAGTTCAAACTTTCCAATTCGTGTTCTTGTTAGTTGGCTCAAGTGTGCACCACTATTGAGGTTTTTTCCAAACGTTTGTGCTAATGAACGTATATAAGTTCCTTTGCTACATACAATTCTAACATGGACTTTTGGCAGTTCTACTTTTACTAGTTCAAATTTTGAAACATGAACCATTCTTTCTTTTACTTTTATATCTTCTCCTTTTCTAGCATGTTCGTAAAGGCGTTTGCCATCTTGCTTTATTGCTGAATAGATAGGAGGTGTTTGCAAGATGTTACCTGTCAATGATTGGGCAGTTGTTTTGAGCATATCTTCGGTTATATGATTGTAATCGAAGGTTTCATTGATTTCTGTTTCCAAATCAAAAGAGGGGGTTGTTGCGCCTAATGTAAATTCGGCTGTATATTCTTTCTCTTGGGCTTGAAATTCATTTATACGTTTGGTGAATTTTCCGGTACAAACTATGAGAAGTCCATCGGCTAAAGGGTCTAGTGTACCGGCATGACCTACTTTTATCTTTTTAAGTTGTAAAGCTGTACGGAGGGTATTGCGTATTTTTTTTACTACATCAAAAGAAGTCCATCGCAACGGTTTATGGATAAGTAAAGTGTGCCCCTCTATGTAATTAATCATTTACAGTACAGTGAAAATAATAGCCAAAATTCCTATGGTAAAACAGTAGTAAGAAAAATACTTAAGCTGACTTTTTTTGACGAGTGATATCATCCATTTACAAGCGATTAGACCTGTAATAAAGGCAGCAATGAATCCCGCTATTAAGGGAATTAGAGCAGCACTTTCGGATGCCATTTCACCACTTAAAATGTCTTTTGCCATCTTACCAAAGATGAGAGGAACAACCATTAAAAAAGAAAATCGGGCTGCTTTTTCTCTATCAATACCAAGAATAACAGATGTAGAAATAGTAGCTCCAGACCTTGAAATACCTGGCAGAATAGCAATAGCCTGAGCTATACCGATAATTAACGATTGTCCAAAGCTGACAGATTGGGTTGTATTTTTAGCTTTATCAGCAACAAAAAGGAGTAAACCAGTAACGATTAGCATACTGCCAACCAATAAGATTCTACCACCAAAGAGAGCATCTATTTGCTCATCAAAAAGCACTCCAACTACTGCTGCAGGAACCATAGAAATAATAATCTTTAATGAAAATTGAAACTCTTCATTCCATTTAAATTGTAGTAATCCTCTGAAAATTTGAGCGACTTCATCTCTAAAAATAAAGAGAGTGCTTAAAGCTGTAGCTGCGTGTAGCACTACCGTCATTAAAATATTTTCTTCGGGTAATCCCTCACTACCGAAATGCTCAAGAATAAAGGTTGTTATTTCTAAATGACCACTGCTACTAACAGGTAAAAATTCGGTAAGTCCTTGAATAATCCCTAGAAGGATAGCCGCAAAAATACTACTCATCTTTAGCCTTATGTAAAATAGCGAAGACTTCAATTACTAGTCCTGTGATAAGGAAGATTACAGAAAGTGTCATCCTTCTAAAACTGAAGATGGCATCGCTAAAAACATTAGGGTCTTCAGACTTTCCTCCAGTCATCAATATATAGCCTGTTATAATAAGTATAACGCCTAAAATCATAAGCTGGTAGTTCCTTTTTCCAAAATTAAATTCCATAGTTTTAATGATATAAATCGTTTTCGTTCATTTTAAGGTATTTACCAACGGAAAAGTTGGTTACAACAGTACTTATCATTACGCCAAAGATAAGAATAGCAACAAAGATTATTCCAATGGTTGGCATATCTTCGAGTAATAATAGTTCTGGCATTTCTTTGTGTAGGCTAAACAAGGCAATAATTAAAAATACGATGCCTATTAAAGCAGAAAAAACACCTTGTAGGATACCATTTCTTAAAAACGGTTTTCTTATAAAAGTGTTGGTAGCACCTACTAGTTTCATAGATTGTATGGTAAACCGTTGTGAGTAAACCGTCAGTCGAATGGTATTATTGATTAGTGCGATAGCAACAATTAAAAGCAAAGTGCAAAAGGAAACTAAAATTATACTTAGTTTTCTGACATTGGTGTTTATGGCGGCTATCAAATCCTTTTGAATGATTATTTCTTTGATGATGGGGTTTTTTTGCAAATCTTTTTCGATAGCATCAATACGATTTTCATCGGCATATTCGGCATTCATATAGACATCAATAGATGCAGATAATGGGTTAAAGCCCAGAAAGCTAATGAAATCTTCTCCTAGATCACTTTCTAAAATTCTGGCAGCATCTTCTTTGCTAACAAATTCGGTGCTTTTAATTTGTGGCGAAGCATCTAAACTTTTTTGAAGTTGAAGGCGGTCTACCTTTTTAATGTTTTCTTGAAGAATTAATGTGAAGCCTACGTTTTCTTTGATGTAATTCGTTAAACGATGAGTGTTAAGGAAAATGAAGCCCATACTGCCTAACATCAGCAAAACCAAAGATATACTTAGCATAGTAGATAAAGAAGAGGTTCTAAGCTTACGCTTTATATGTCTTTCTTGTGCTTGTTTCATTACGTTTGCTAAGGTAATAATTTTTAGTGCTTAGTTGTGACGATTGATTAACTTTGCTTTCAAAATAATTTAGAATGGAATACGATTTTAATCGCATTGAGCAAAAATGGCAAGACCGATGGAGGGAATGGCAAACCTATAAAGTTGAGGAAGATACTTCCAAGCCTAAGTTTTATGTATTAGATATGTTTCCATATCCTTCGGGAGCAGGTTTGCATGTTGGCCATCCATTAGGCTACATAGCATCTGATATTTATGCCCGTTACAAACGCCATAAAGGATTTAATGTTTTGCATCCAATGGGATACGATTCTTTTGGTTTGCCAGCAGAACAGTATGCCATACAGACGGGACAACACCCTGCTATTACAACAGAAAATAACATCAACCGTTATAGAGAACAATTGGATAAAATAGGCTTCTCTTTCGATTGGAACAGAGAGATTCGCACTTCAGAACCTAACTATTATAAGTGGACACAGTGGATTTTTAAGCAGCTATTTAACTCCTATTATTGCAACATAGATAATAAGGCTTTGCCCATCTCAGAATTGGTAGAAGAATTAGAACGTCATGGCAACGCTTTAGTTCAATCTCCCTGCGATGAAGACACGCCACTCTTTACTGCTGAAGAATGGAAAGCATGGAGTGAAGCCGAGCAACAAGCTATTTTATTAAAGTACAGACTGACATTTTTATCCGAAACATGGGTGAATTGGTGTGAGGGTTTAGGAACGGTTTTGGCTAACGATGAGGTCAAAGACGGTCGTTCAGAACGAGGTAATTTTCCTGTTGAACAAAAACTCATGAAGCAATGGTCTATGCGAATAACAGCCTATGCCGAACGCTTACTTGAAGGCTTAGAACAAGTAGATTGGAACGATTCTATTAAAGAAATTCAGCGCAACTGGATAGGCAAATCTGAAGGGGCATCACTTCGCTTTTCTATAGAAAATAGTAAAGAGCAAATAGAAGTATTTACTACTAGACCAGACACTATATATGGCGTTACTTTTATGGTATTAGCCCCCGAGCATGAACTTGTAAAGTCCATCACTACTGCCTCACAAAAAGAGGAGATAGAAAGCTATTGCCAACAAGCAGCCTTGAAGTCCGAAAGGGACAGACAATCCGATGTAAAGAGTGTAACGGGAGCCTTTACGGGAGCTTATGCTATTCACCCTTTTACCAATGAAAAAATACCCATTTGGATTGGAGATTATGTCTTAGCATCTTATGGTACAGGGGCTGTTATGGCAGTTCCTTGTGGCGACCAAAGGGATTGGAATTTTGCTAATAAGTTTGGCATTGAAATTAAGAACATCTTTAAAGATACGGATATTAGTGAAGGGGCTAATGAAGATAAAACGGCTATCATTGATAATTCGGATTTCCTTTCAGGTCTTACTGCCCATGAAGCCATACACCAAGCCATATTAGCCATAGAGAAAAAAGAGTTAGGTAAGGGCAAAACAAACTATAGATTAAGAGACGCTATATTCAGTCGTCAAAGGTATTGGGGAGAGCCATTTCCAGTGTACTATGAAAATGATATGCCTAAACTGACTAATGATGACAGTTGTGTTGAATTGCCAGAGGTAGATAAATATCTGCCAACAGAAGAAGGAGAGCCGCCTTTAGCTAGAGCTAAAAAAGAAGATTGGAATGTTTTTCTAGGAGATAGAATGGAGCACAATACTATGCCAGGGTGGGCAGGTTCTTCGTGGTATTTTTTAAGGTATATGGACCCTCATAACGATACAGAATTTGTGTCTAAGGAAAAAGCCGATTATTGGGGGCAAGTGGATTTATATATTGGAGGAGCAGAACACGCTGTTGGTCACTTATTATACTCTAGGTTTTGGACTAAGTTTTTGTACGATAGAGGCTTTATTGCTTTTGATGAGCCCTTCAAAAAAATGATTAACCAAGGAATGATTTTAGGGCGTTCCAATTTTGTATATCGAATTAAAGACAGCAATACTTTCGTCAGTTTTGATAAGAGAAAAGACTACAAAACCAGCCGTTTGTATGTTGATATTGACCTTGTGGATAAGGACGTTTTAGATATTGAAGCCTTCAAAAAGTGGCGAGAAGAATACAAAGACGCTGAATTTATTCTCAATGATGAAGGTAAATACATCTGTGGTTTTGAGGTAGAAAAAATGTCTAAGTCCAAATACAATGTTCAGACGCCTGATGATTTGGTTGAGAAATTTGGTGCTGACACTTTAAGAATGTACGAAATGTTTTTGGGGCCTTTAGAGCAGTTCAAGCCTTGGGATACAAAAGGCATCAATGGGGTGCATAATTTTTTAAGAAAATTTTGGCGTTTAGCACACGATGAAAATAATCAAATCCACCTTTCTGATGACGAGCCAACAAAAGCAGAATTGAAGTCTTTACATAAAGCCATTAAAAAGGTGACGGAAGACATAGACAGACAGGCTTTTAACACAGTAGTCAGTAATTTGATGATAGCGGTCAATGAGTTGAACGATTTGAAATGTAACAAACGACATATCCTCAAAGATTTAATTGTCTTGATAGCACCTTATGCTCCTCATTTTGCTGAAGAACTGTGGGAAAAATTAGGGCATACAGAATCGGTCACTCTTGCCAATTGGCCTAAATTTGATGAACAGCATTTAATAGAAGACGCCTTCACTTATCCTATTTCTTTTAATGGTAAAATGCGTTTTACTCTTGAGCTTTCTGCTGATTTGAGTAAGGAAGACATAGAAAAAGAAGTTATGGCTCTTGAGAAAACCAAACAATATATGGAAGGCAAAAACCCTAAGCGTATTATCATAGTTCCGAAGAAAATTGTTAATATCGTGATATGATATATGACATATCATTAATAAATATTAATGTTCAATTTGTCCCAAAAAAATTACTACTATGGAATGGACTAAAGAGATTAAAGACAAAATAGAGAAGTTAGACAGTAAGTATGCTTCTATTGGTCAAGATTTACCAGCTTATTTAGATGGTTTACTGTATGCTAATCCTTTACATTATTGGGATTATACTTATGTGGATACTTTATTGAGCCTTCAACACCCCAAAACGGACTTTCCAGACGAACAGATATTTATCATATATCATCAAATTACAGAGCTATACTTCAAGTTGGCTATGCTTGAGCTGGACCAAATAGCACACAACGGCAAGTTAATGTCGGAAGATGGTCAAGATATGGGTTGGAATGAATCCCTATCGGTTGATTTTTTCACAGAACGCCTAAAACGAATAAACAGTTATTTTGAAGTGCTAACGTCTTCCTTTGGTATTATGGTCAATGGTATGGAAAAGGAACAGTTTTTAAAGTTCAGAATGTCCTTATTGCCATCTAGTGGCTTTCAGTCTGCACAATACAGGTTGATAGAAATTTCTTGTACACACCTTATCAACCTCACACACAAGGATGAAAGAGAAGGTTTGAGAGGCTCTAGTATTGATGATATGGCTCAGCACTTTTATTGGAAAGACGGTGCTATAGATATGAAAACGGGCAAAAAAACTTTGATGCTCGAAAATTTCGAAAAGAAATATATGGCACAGTTTATCGACAGAGCCCATAATTTTTCAGATAAAAACTTACTGGCAAAATATCAACAATTAAGTGTTGAAGATCAGCAAGACAAAGACTTGATACATCAATTACGTTTATTAGATTTGAATGTCAATGTGAATTGGCCATTGGTGCATTACAAATCAGCAGTTCGCTATTTGTCATCAAAAGACGGTGATGCTGATGCAACAGGCGGTACAAATTGGCAAAAATATTTGCCTCCTCGCTTTCAGAAGCGTATCTTCTTTCCAGAATTATGGACAAAAGATGAAATGGAAAATTGGGGCAGACAATGGGTGGTAAATGCCCTTAACGAAAGTTGATAGTACAGAATGAAAAAAAATAAATGGGGTATTGTAGTAGGCTTTTTATTGTTGGTTACCTCCATTTCAATTGTTTTTCCAAGTTGCAATTCTCAAGATAAAAAAAACCTTCCTGACCCCTGTGTAGTACTTTATGATATATGTACTGAAGACTATAAAGTGCATAGAGGAGAGTTAGAGAGTGGGCAAACTTTAGGCTCAGTTCTTTATCTCAATCATATAGACCACGGCAGAATAGACCAAATAGTAAGAGCCTCTAAAGGAATTTTTGATTTCAGAAAAGCCAAAGCGGGTAAGAAGTTTACAGTTCTGTGTTCTAACGACAGTATTGAGAAAGCCCAATATTTCATTTATGAAATGTCTAGCATAGACTATGTCGTTTTTGACATAAGAGATACCATAGATGTATTTTTAGGTCAAAAAGAAGTTGAGGTAAAAACTCGAGAGGCTAGTGGTCAGATAGAATCTTCCTTGTGGAATTCACTAGTTGAAAACAAAATGAGTCCTGCTTTAGTCATGGAATTATCCTCCATTTACGCTTGGACCATAGACTTTTTTAGAATACAAAAAGGCGATTATTTCAAGGTAGTTTATGAAGAAAAATATGTGGAAGGAGAGTTCATAGGCATAGGGCGTGTATATGCTGCATTATTCAATCATGCCAATGAAGATTTTTATGCCTTTTATTTTGAAGAAGAAGAAAACTATGGCGATTATTATGATGATGAAGGCGCCGCTTTAAGAAAGGCTTTTTTAAGAGCACCATTAAATTACTCTCGTATCAGTTCGAGTTTTAGTAAGCGAAGAAAGCACCCTGTAACAGGTCGTATAAAAGCCCATTTGGGTACTGATTATGCTGCACCGACAGGCACACCTATTTTATCGACTGCCAATGGTACCGTTACAGAGGCGAGGTACAAACGCAACAATGGCAATTACGTTAAGGTAAGACACAACAGTACTTACAGCACTCAATATTTACACATGTCCAAAATAAAATCAGGAATACGCCCTGGAGTTTATGTCAAGCAAGGAGAAGTCATTGGATATGTGGGAAGTACAGGCTTAGCAACAGGCCCTCATGTATGTTATCGTTTTTGGAAAAATGGCCGTCAGGTAGACCCTTACAAACAGAAGTTACCCCCATCTAAGCCAGTGAAAAAAGAAAACTTAGAAGCCTACACCATGCTAAAAGACAGCATGATGAATGTTATTCAATCTATACCCAGCAATTTTTAGTTGACTGAAATCAGTATCTTTACCCTATGAGAGCTTTGCTAACATTAGTGATGGTATTGTGCTGGTGCAACTTATCGGCACAAGTATTTTTTACCCCAAATAAAGGACAATGGAATAAAGCTGTCAAAGCCAAAGTTAATTTAGCTAATGGAGCCATGTTCCTAGAAGAGAAAGCCCTTACTTTTAATTTCATTGACGCTACTTACTTTAGCCATTCACACGATTACGACACCATGGTAGATAGCATTCAAGCTCATGCTTTCAAATGGCACTTTGTTAGAGCCAATACTCCCAAAATCAGCTTTGAAGAAGAAAGAGAAGGGGTGGTTAATTTTTTCAATGTTAAGCCCTTAGTATCCGAAGTCAGAACTTATAAAAAAGTCAATTATAACAATTTGTATGACGGCATAGATTATAGCATTTATGAATATGCTGGAGGTCTAAAATACGATTGGATAGTTCAGCCTAATGCTGACCCTACAGATATTAAACTACGTCTGGAAGGAGTCAAAGATATACGTATTGAAGACGGCCGATTGGTATTGCGTACTGTTTTGAATGAAATTAGAGAAGAACGTCCCTATGCCTATCAGTGGCATAATGGCGAAAAAGTTGAGGTAGCTTGTCGTTTTGTATGGAAAAAACAACGCTTATCGTTTGAATTCCCTAAGGGTTATGACCGAAATAAGGAATTGATAATTGACCCTGAAATGATATTTTCTTCATACTCGGGTTCAGTAGCAAGTAACTTTGGATATACTGCCACCTATGACGATTACGGCTTTTTATATGCTGGAGGAACAGCATATAACATAGGTTATCCCATTACTGTTGGGGCATATCAAACAGCCTATAACGGTGGTGTTGTGGGTAATGATGTGGTATTGAGTAAGTACGATACTACGGGAACTTTTTTGGTATATTCTACCTATTTAGGAGGTTCTGGCGATGAGGTGCCTCATAGTCTTATTGTTTATGACGAAGAACTATTTGTTATGGGCACAACAGGTTCAGCAGATTTTCCTACTAGCGAAGGGGCTTTTGACAATACCTTCAATGGCGGACAGGCTTTGGCTGTTAATGGGGTAGGCATCAACTACACCAACGGTTGTGATATTTTTATCAGTCGTCTGAATGCAGAAGGGACAGACTTATTGTCCTCGACCTTTTTAGGCGGAACCAACAACGATGGTTTTAATAGCTCGGCTACCTTACGTTACAACTATGCCGACCAGATGCGAGGCGAAATAGATATTGATACTGATGGAAATTGCTACATCGCTTCATCAACTTTTTCTTCAGACTTTCCTATTGTCAATAGTTTAATTCAACCCGCTATCAATGGTGGTCAAGATGGAATTATTGTAAAACTAAATTTGGATTTGAGTGCCATTCAATGGAGTTCATATTTTGGTGGTAGTAGTGACGATGCCTTGTATTCTTTAGCCTTTGATTCCAATAACGATTTGTACGCTTGTGGAGGCACATCATCTGATAATTTAGCGACTACCAATGGGGCTTATGCACCAGATTATATAGGTGGTTCAGTAGATGCTTTTGTATCTCATTTTTCTAAAGATGGCCAGACACTTTTGGGCTCTACCTATTACGGTTCTGACCAATACGACCAGTCCTATTTTATAGAATTGGATAAGTTGGATCAAGTGTATTTGTTTGGACAAAGTTTAGCTCCTGACAACACCTTGATATTTAATGCGGTATTTTCTCAGCCCAACAGTGGGCAATTTGTAAGTAAGCTAAATTCAGAACTTAACACCTTAGATTTTTCTACTGTTTTTGGTTCAGGAAGTGGAGGGATAGACATTTCTCCTACGGCTTTTTTGGTCGATGCTTGTAATAGGATTTATTGCTCGGGTTGGGGAGGCACTACCAACGATTCCATACATTTAGGGCCTGGCGGTAGCACTTCCGATTTGGTGACTACTTTTGATGCTTTTCAAGACGAAACAGACGGTAGTGATTTCTACCTCATTATTTTTGAGGACGATGCTAACACCTTGTCTTTCGCCTCCTTTTTTGGAGGGGATCAAGCTGCCGAACACGTAGATGGTGGAACCAGTCGTTTTGATAAAAAAGGCATCGTTTATCAGTCCGTTTGTGCGGGTTGTGGGGGTTTTTCTGATTTTCCTACCACTGACAATGCCGTATCCAACACCAATGGGGCGAGTTGTAATAATGCAGTCTTTAAGTTTGATCCAGATTTCCCTTTGACTGTTGCTAACTTCAATGCTCCAGAATTGACTTGCGATTGGACAGTAGTTTTTGAAAATCTGAGTTTAGGAGAAAACAACTCTTACTATTGGGATTTTGGAGATGGCACAACTTCTACCGAAATGACACCCACGCATACCTTTTCGGCAGTAGGAAACTATGAAGTCTTACTCGTTACTAACGACCCTACCTCTTGCAATTTGGTGGATAGCATTATCAAGACCATTACCATAGACGACAATAAATACCAAGAATTGGATAGCTTATTTATCTGTGAAGGCGATAGCGTACTTTTACAAGGAACTGAAATGGACGGTTATACTTATCAGTGGTCGCCTAATGTTGCAATAGCTAATCCTTCAGAATCTAGCACTTATGCCTCGCCTACAGATTCTATGTTTTATTATTTCATTGGTCAGTCCGATAATTGCTTCGATACACTCAGCCAGTATGTGGCAGTTAGGAAAGTGCCTTTGGATTATTCTGCAAACTCAGAAATATGCGGTTTGCCCATTGTCTTGAGGGTAGAAACCAGCGATTCAGCACAAATTATATGGACAACAGATTTGGAATATTCTTCACCTATGGAGCAAGATACTTTAGTAGTTTCTACTGTTGGCACATACTATATAGAAGTTAGGCAATTTGGGTGCAGTGAAACAGGAAGAATAGATGTTGCCTTGGGCGAAGCATGTTGTAGCGAGGACAATATCCTTATTCCCAATGCTTTTACTCCAAATGGCGATTTGTTGAATGAAAAATTCCGAATCAAAGATGAATTGAATATCGTTCAAGATTTTGAGCTCAATATATTCAACCGATGGGGGCAGAAAGTCTTTTACACTCAAGACAAAAAAGAGCCTTGGGACGGTTACTTTAAAGGAGAGTTACAACCTTCTTCTGTCTTCGATTACCACCTCAATATAGTCTGTATAGGAGGGCAAAAGTCCTTTTTCAAAAAAGGTAATATTAGCTTGATACGATGAAGAAATTAGTCCTCATATTTCTTTGTGTAGGCACTACTTTAATGGCGCAAGATGTACATTTTAGCCAATGGTTCAATAACCCTTTGTTTAGCAATCCCGCTTTGGTAGCTGACTTCGATGGAGACTATCGTATTACAGCTCATCAGCGTGAGCAATGGGCGAGTGTAAGTGTTCCGTTCAGTACAACTTCGGTAGGCTTGGATATGCCCATAGAAAATTGGGGTTTAGGGCTTCAGTTTCTTCGTGACCAATCGGGGAGTTCTCGCTTGTCACTCACACAATTTAATCTTTCCCTTTCTCGTTCTTTACAAGATTGGCAATTGGGCGTTCAGTTGAGCTTTGCTCAACGCCGTATTGACTACTCCGATTTGATATTTATCGATGATGGCGAATCCATCAGTACAGAAACTAAGAATTATATGGATATAGGAATGGGCATCAATAGAACTTTCAGTTTTGTTTCTAGTGAATTGAAGGTCGCTTATGCTTTGTTTCACATCAATAGTCCAAACCGTTCTTTTATATCATCGGAAGATAAGTTAGCTGTTCGCCATCAATTTTCCAGCAGTTTAGATTACGATTTGAATGAAAAATGGCAGCTTAGCCCATCCATTCATTATACCAGCCAACAAAACCAAAGGGAGTTTATGCTAGGCTCACAGATTAGTTTTGATATCAGCGAATACTACTACAAATACATAGTCCTTGAGCTAGGTAGTTATTACCGTTTTGGAGATGCCTTAACGTCTTTAATTGGCATACAGTTTGAGCAATCGCAAGTGGCATTTAGCTACGATTGGAACACCTCCGACTTAGTCCCAGCTAGTAATTATTTGGGTGCTTGGGAATTGTCATTTGCTCACATTATACAGTCCAAAGTATTATCCAAGCCCAAGTATAAAACCTGCCCCGCCTTCTTATGAAAAAATATATCCTAACATACCTTTTAGTCTTCTTGACCAGCTTTTCTTTTGCTCAGAAAAAAGGAGAAATTGATGCCGAAGCTGATTTTTATTACAATACCCAAGATTACTTTTCAGCCGTTTATTTCTATGAATTGTCTTTCCAAAAGGACAGTACATCTTTTAGCGAATGGTATCCTTTGGCAGAAAGTTACCGACAAACCAATCAGTATAGTAAAGGGATTATGGCTTATGAAAAAGTCCTTGAAAGTCAGCAAGTATCCCTTTATCCCAACACCTTATTGTGGTTAGGCGTTTTACACAAAAACCTTGCTCAGTACGAGGAAGCCTCCAGCTATTTAAAACAATTTTTAGATGAAAGTTTACGCCCTTCAGACTATTGGTATAGAAAGGCTATGATGGAATGGAAAGGCGCACAGATGGCATTGACTATGAAAGAGCGTGAAGATGTTCAAGTCCAAATTATGGGTGAGCACATTAACTCCAGCTATTCCGATTTTGCCCCTTTTCCTTTGGGCGATACCAGCTTATATTTTTCTTCTATGGTAGCTGATGACGGTTTGGCTGAGGAGTTATATATCGGTCACCGTTCTCAATTGATGCGTTCTAGAGATGGGGCTGTTGCCGATTTGTACAAGTTATTCAACGACAAAAACTATCACATGGCGAACATTACCTTCAGTCCTTTGGGTCAGGAAGCCTATTTTACCAAGTGTAAAAATCAGAAAGGCGAGATGGTTTGTCAGATTTATAGCAGTCAGTACCGCAATGGCTTGTGGTCAGTGCCTCAACTTATGGACCAACGCTTTAATGTGCCTTACAGTAACAACACCCATCCGCAATGGGCTTTGTGGAATGGAGTAGAAGGCTTGTTTATAGCTTCCAATAGGGTGGGTGGCTTTGGCGATTTAGACATTTGGTTTGTGCCTATGACAGGACAAGCTCAAAATCTAGGAAACGGCATCAATACGACTGGCAAAGAAGTGACTCCCTTTTATCATTCGGTAGAAAAGGTCTTGTATTTCAGTTCAGACTTTCACCCCGGTATAGGAGGCTTTGATATTTTCAAATCGGTATGGAATGAACAATGGGGTTTAGTACAAAATGTAGGACAACCCCTCAATAGCAGTGCCAACGATTTGTATTATGTTGCTTTGATAGACAGTTTTCATCTGGGTTTTTTATCTTCCAATAGGCTAGGCTCGCAGACCATTAGCCAAGAAAGCTGTTGCAACGATATTTACAGTTTTGTAAAAACGGTAGAGTGTGTTTGTGTTGAGGTAGATAGCTTAGCCACCGCCATGCAATTGAACTTACCTTTGAGTTTGTATTTTCATAACGACGAGCCTAACCCCAAGACGAGGGATAGCGTCACCACTCTAACTTATACCGATGCCTACAATTCTTTTATGGCACAAAAGGAGGAATACGTCAAGCGTTTTTCTTCGGTAATGTCAGGGAGAGCCAGAAATACTACAGAACGTCAGATGCGTGATTTCTTCGAACAAACCGTATATGAAGGTCATAAGCAATTGCTACAATTTGCCGAGCAGTTAGAAAGGGCATTGTCTTTGGAGGCTAAAGTCGAGATAAAGCTCAAAGGCTATACCTCACCCTTAACGGCATCTGACTACAACAACCTATTGGCAAAACGCCGTATTTCTAGCGTAGAAAACTTCCTTATGCAATACAATGATGGGGCACTCTTGACTTACCTTCAAAACGGGCACTTACAGATTAGCGAACTGCCTTTAGGGGAAACCCAAGTTAGCATAGGCGTGAGTGACAATCCTAAAGACAGAAGAAACTCGGTGTATAGCATAAAAGCGGCTCGTGAAAGACGGATAGAAATCGTGTCAGTTTTGGTAGAATTTAATTAAATATCTAGTCAATTTACCAATGTATTTACCTACTTTTGTGGCGAATTAACCTTTGTATATCAATGAAACCAACACTTTTAATTCTAGCAGCAGGAATGGGTAGCCGTTACGGTGGACTCAAACAAATCGATGGTATAGGACCCAATGAAGAACCTATTATAGAATACTCCATTTATGACGCTATTCAGTCGGGTTTTGGCAAGATAGTTTTTGTCATTCGCCAAGAGTTTGATGAAGCTTTTCGCTCTCGTTTTTCTAAGTTTGAGGATAAGATAGACATAGCCTACGCCTATCAGCCTGTGCAAGTAGAGTTAGAGGGGGTAGATTTGGTAGAAAGACAAAAACCGTGGGGCACTTCTCACGCTGTTTTGGTGGCTCAAGAATTTATCAATGAGCCTTTTGCGGTGATTAATGCCGATGATTATTACGGTAACAATTCCTTTGAGATAATGGTGGACTTTTTGCAAAACGACTGTTCGCCTTCTGTCATGTCTATGTTGGGCTATGTTTTGGACAACACCCTATCGGAGCACGGCACAGTGAATAGGGGAGTTTGCGAAGTCAATGAAAGTGGTCACCTTATAGAAGTCATTGAGCGTACCAAGATTGCCAAAGTGGACGGCAAAGTAGAATATAATGTTGGCGAAGATGGTGGCGCAGAGCTTAACCCTAAAGCCAGTGTATCTATGAATTATTGGGGTTTTCACCCTTCCATTTTTGCTGAGATAGAACAAGGGCTTCACGACTTTATGAAGGCCAATGCTCAAGACCCTAAGGCAGAGTACTACATTCCGAATATTGTTACCGATAAAATTAATGACGGAACTATGGTGGTTAAGGTTATTCCTACTACCGACACTTGGTTTGGAGTAACTTACAAAGAAGATAAGCCTATGGCGGTGGCGGCTATTGCCGAACAAATCGAGAAGGGCGTTTATCCTACACCTTTGTGGGGCTAAACACTTCTCTGAAACTACCTTTTACTCTTCTTCAATAATTTCTCATGATACAGTTGTTGTCCTTGATGCCAGTAGCTGAGTAGGTATATGCCCCTTGGCAAATGTTCCAAATCTAGGCTGTTGTTGTGTTGAGGAAGGACTGCTTGTCTGTGCTGTTCTTTGCCCATAAGGTCGTGCAGAACAATTTGGGTGGCGGTAGGGTGTTGCAGTTGTACCCTGCCTTCTGTGGGGTTGGGATATAAGGAGGAGGTATGTTCGCTGTCATTTACGCCTATCAGTGTTGAAAGAACTATGTGGTCAAGTTGGCAAATGAATCTTGGACCACAAATAATAGCCTCCTTCAATCTGAAAGTGAGATAGTTGATATTGTCGTGGTAGCATTTAAATTCTTTATATTGATATTCCCAGTTATCGAAACTAAGAGGTGTTGATGAATTAAAAACAAATACTCCTACTTGGCTACTATCTTCAGAATAACCAAACTCTAATCCGTTAGCCATATTTGAGCTTAATGTGCTAGTATATGGTATTTCATTAAGTTCATATTTTTTGGTATAAAAACTAATACTATAATTTTTACCCACTTCTAAGTTTTCAGATAATTTCATTGAAATAAAATTTTTAGAATAATTTAAGCCATCACCACCTAAATTTTCATAAAGTATTATGCTCCAGTCCCCATCTTTTGCACTTTTTTTATTCATAGCTAGCGTTAGAGTATCATCTTCACAAAATGCAAAAGCATGGTTTACATTATTAGCAAAGGATTCAGTCCCCAAACCGTAATGAAAATTATTGTCTAGGCTATTGTCTTCAAAACTACCGTTGAGTACGGTTTGGGCGAGACAATTATAGGTGAAATTTAAAAACAGAATAAGTAAGAGATTTTTCACAAGCTTAATTTTAAGGAAATTGATAATACCTCAAAACTAAGCACAAAAGTTTAAAATATCAAATCAGTTTTTGCTTCTACCCAATTCCTTAGACTTAGGTAGTGGGATTTGGCGGTGTTTGTAAAAAGCTATGAACTTTCGTAAAACACTAAACGTCCTATTTACTATATACAATGTTAGTAGCTGTTTTTTCTTCCAAATATATGTATGATTGAGGAGCACAAAACTTCTCAAAAAAATCAGAAGGGTCAACTCCGTCATTAAATTTTTCAAATGTTTCTACTCCAATCGAAAAGCCCGTGACAGAGTTTTTATAATATTCGAAAAAGTCCTTTTTATCAATTCCACCAACTTCTTTGAACTTTTCCCATAATTGCTCAGGCGAATCCTCTACAATCTTTCCGATTGTAAAGTAGCCTATTATCTTTTTTTCGGGTGAAGATGAATACACAAAAACCTTATCTACAAGTTTCTTAAAAATCTTTTTCCTAAACTCAACTTTTTTAGTTCCAGCCATAATAGCTTGTGCGTAAATCGGCTTAATTGATAATATAACGCTCGTCAAAGTATCCTTCATTTTTTAAACTCAAATAATCCTGTTCTTTTAATCTTGTTACAGTTTGCAATTTATTTTTAAAACTGTCAATTTCCTTAATTTTAGGCAATTTAATTTTTTTATCCATGTATGTAATTAGCCTAAAAGTAATTACATGCAATCTTCCTTTTTTAGTCAACATTTCATTCAATTGACTTTGTGAAAATACTGTCTTTTTCTTAACTATTTCCCATAAATCATCAAAGTTGTCTACCTGAGTTGCAGATTCTAAAATCCCAATCGGTTCAATTTTTTTATCCGTTTTAGATGAATAAAACAAAAGTAAATCACCTTGATTGAGATTCTTTATTCGAGTATTTGAAATATATGCTTTTACTATGGTGTTTCCTTGAATTTCATTAATACTGTCGGGTGCTGAATCAAAAAGTGTTGGCTGTCTTAATTTACCATCTTTAAAAAGAGTTCCATAAAATTCAGGTCTAATTGGAATTACAAATTTATTAACAGATTCTCCATCGGAATAAAATGGATGAATTTTAAAAGCATTGTCACTAGTTGAAATTTTGCTTTTGTCCAAGCACTTTATCATACGGATTTCAGATAATCCTAGGTTGTTCGTGAATATTTGTTTTTCAAAACCGAATTTTTCAAGTAAGCTTATTAAATGCTTTTGTTTTTCATAGACAGTCAAATACAAATATCCAATCTTGTAATTTATACAAAAAGCAAACATTTTATTTAGAAAGAGTTCTCCTAATTTAATTCCAAAAGCATCATTTGAAACTTTTAATGTACATATCTTAAGAACCTTGTCAAAAATTCCTTCGATTTTATGGTCTTCTATTTTCTCAATATTATAAATCAGAATAGCTTGCAAACTATTATCAACTATAAGAGAATAACATTTCCTATCTTCTATCACACACTTCCTAAGCCATTCTTTAAATTTATCCTTTCCGTAATCATTGTGTAGGCTTTCAAAAAACTCAGTTTCAAAGTAGCATTCAATCTTCCTAATACTCTGTTCTTTTAGAATTGGATGTTGTGGTATTTCTATTATGAATTGCTTTTCAAGGTTCTTTAAAGCGTCTTTCACACTTAATACTTTACTTTCCAATCCAAATTTCGAAGCTTTTGAATGAATCCCATTGTCTTGAGTAACAAAACAATCGATATATCCTTTGAATAATTGAAATAACTGACGGTTATCAATTTTATCATTTATTTTGTTATCCTTAATATTCTCCAGAAAGTCATCTGTTGGCTCTGCACAATTTTCAAGTCTTTCATACTTTTGAAGTTTGGATAAAATCACATTCCTACGTTCTGTATCTTTATCTTTTTCAATATCTTTCGGTATCGCATTAGGATGATATAGAATTTTACATCCATTAGAAATCGCAAGAGCATAAAACTTGGAGAAGTCCTTTCCAATAATTTTGTTATCCTCTAACTGAATAAGAATATTTGTATCAATCAGTATTTTCACAGTTTATTTACTTTGAAGGTGTTTCTCATAAATAGCCACTAACGGTCTGTGTATGGTACGTGCCCGCAGAGTAGCTATGGACTATACATATTGTTAGCTTTTCGTTTTTTTTATAAAGTTTGGAATCAATTTTGAACCAAAGTGTTTCCCTTCGGTATAAAGTGGACTTATGTTGTTATTTTCATTTAGCCAATGTTTGTACCCATCAATTGACTCACCTCCAAGATTAATCACAAATTCGAAGCCCTTATAAGCAATTATAAAATACCACTCATTTTGGTTAGTATTTAGAAAATCGCATTCAAAAATCATATCCGCACTTCTTCCATCAGGAAAATAAAATTTTTCATTTTCCGCATATATTTTTCGAACACTATAATTCCAATTCTCATTTTTGGCATTACTTCTCACATAGTTTCTTATCGAATCAAATTGACTTTCATTTATTAGATAATCTATATATTCCTTATTGTCTACAGCTTTAGCGGCAAGCATCTCAAAAGCTATTTTTGCTAGCAATCGAGATACATTTTGATTGTTTTCTGGAGGTGTTTTATCAAAAGCCAGTATTATTTTTTTAGTATCACCATTTTTTATTAAATCAAAGGATTCCGTATCTAAAGTGACGACATTTGAAATTTTATCATTTTGCAATTTCCGTTTAATTGTTGCTTGTTTATTTGTCGCTGGTATGATAACTTTTCCGTCAGGGATTTTTCTTTTTTTAGATTCGATACCATTTCTATGTCTTAAACTTTTAAAGAAATCGAGGCCTAATACTTTGTTTTCAATTTTTATGGAGAAATAATTATTGCATTTATCACAAACAATCCCTTTTGCAAGAACATGACTTTTATTCCCCATTGACTCAGGAATAATGTGTTCAACACTTTTTGATTTTGATGAATCTTGTTTACAAAAAATACATCTCATGTTTTGCATAAATTAAACCTAACAAATAGATATACTCCTCCTTTCGACTAAGCCAATAGCCATTAAATTATTGCCTTGATACATAGAACGTCTATCAATACAAAAGCGAAATAAAATATGTGGAAATGGATAAAAGGGTAAATAGTTCATTGGGCTTTAAGTTGTGAAACAAATTTATAAAATTTTAATCACTTTTTGCCTCTACCCAATCGCCATAAGATTTAATGAGGTCTATGAGGGCATCTACGGCTTGTTCTTCTGGAATGTTGCGTTGCACCACTTCTCTTTCTTTGTAGAGTGTTATTTTCCCTACGCCTGTGCCTACATAGCCGTAGTCGGCATCTGCCATCTCTCCCGGTCCGTTAACAATACAACCCATAATACCAATTTTCACCCCTTTGAGGTGGTTGGTCTTAGCTCTAATCTTGGCGGTTGTTTCTTGTAGGTCGAATAGGGTACGCCCACAGGAAGGGCAAGAGATGTATTCGGTTTTTGAGATACGTGTTCGTGTGGCTTGTAGTATGCCAAAAGCGGTTTGGTTGATATTCTGGTCGCTACCACAATTTTCAGCAGCAATAAATATACCATCGCCTAGACCGTCTAACAATAAAGCCCCCATATCGGTGGCACTGTGCAGTTGTAATTTTTCTTCAGAAAGTCCTCCGTAAGCACGACCAATAATGACGGGCACTTGACAATCGGCATTCATCAATTCCATAAACAAACGCCTTTGCTCTGCCATACCGTGGGCATTCCAAGTATCAATGAGTAATACGGCAGTCGGGTCTGCTTTGAGTCGGCTAATTAGTTCGCTATTGAGGTCTTCCAAACAGGCGTAAACCACATTCATCTGCTCAGAAAAAACACCGCCCTCAAGGTAGTTCTTACTGGTCAGAAAGGGATAGACTCTTTCCTTATCTTTATGCTTGAGCCAAGTATCGTGATGGTAAATGAGGCCTAAAGTTCCTGGTATGTCAAAGTCAATTTCTTCATCTCCTAAAAAGACGTAGTCGCATGCCATATCGCCAATGTTCCACTTGTCTGTGGGTACCGAATAACGATAACCCAAAGCAAAGAAACTGGCTGGGGTAATGTTTTTCTTCAAAGAAAAGTCTGCCATCACAACAGGAACTTGCTTGTCGCCAATGTTAAGTACGGAGTTGCTTTTTCTTCTTTGGTAGTTGTAGCTATCAATGGGGTTTTGCTCTACCTCAGCAATAGCTTGATGCTTTATTCTATCTTGGTAACGGTCCACCAAATCACGAGCTACGGGAATTTCGTATTCGGGTTCTTCAGTGAGGGATACCCTCACAGTATCGCCTATGCCATCTTCTAAGAGTGTGCCTATACCTACGGCAGATTTTATACGTCCGTCTTCGCCTTCTCCAGCTTCTGTTACGCCCAAGTGTAAAGGGTAATTCATGCCGTCTTCTTTCATCTTCTGAATGAGCAAACGATAGGCTTGAACCATCACTTGGGTATTACTGGCTTTCATAGACAAGATGATGTTGTGAAAATCTTCTTCTCTACAAATACGTAAAAACTCTAGGGCGGATTCTACCATACCTAGAGGGGTGTCGCCATAACGGCTGAGTATTCTATCCGACAGCGAACCGTGATTGGTGCCTATTCGCATAGCAGTACCTTCTTCTTTGCAGATACGTACTAAGGGCACAAAGCGTTCTTTGATACGTTCCAATTCTTGTTGGTAGGTATCGTCGGTATATTCTATTTCTTCAAACTTTTTCTTATCGGCATAGTTGCCTGGGTTTACCCTTACTTTTTCTACTATACGTGCAGCTATTTCGGCAGCATTGGGTGTGAAGTGTATATCGGCAACCAAAGGGGTATCGTAACCTCTTGCCCTCAATTCGTCTTTTATGTTTTGTAGGTTTTCGGCATCTTTCTTGCTCGGCGCGGTGATACGTACAATTTCACAACCCGCCTCTATCATACGGATACTTTGTTCTACAGTGGCTTGTGTATCCATCGTATCTGTAGTAGTCATGGATTGTACACGTATGGGGTTATCTCCACCAACACCTACTTTACCTACCATAACTTCTCTGGTACGAAAACGGGAATATTCTACTAAACTATTGCAATAGGAAGGTTTACTCATCGAAACAAAAATATCAAAAAAGACAAATGAAAAATTTAATAATTGCTAAATATAATTTTTTCCGTTTGCAAAGAGTTGTCAGTCTTGAATTTGATGAAGTAAATACCTTCGGAAAAGGTGCTTAAATCAATATCTGTTTCTGCCTCAAACCATTGTTTTTGTAGTAGTAATTGACCTTTAACATCGAACAGTTGCAAGTTTTTCTCGTCATTACTTGCTGTCGATTTTATATGCACTAGCCCATTGGTTTGTGTAGGGTACACTTCAAATTTATCCAAAGATTGCTCATCTATAGAAGTGGCGTTTTGTACTCTAAAAGAATGCACAATTCGAGAGCCAAAATCTTTGTGGAAGGTTTTGAAAATAGAAATGGTATCGTAATACATGAAGTTGATGTAGCCTGTTCCATCTGGCTGACCCACATTGTCCCAATACCAAAAGTCTAAGCCATCACCGCCCGTATCTTCAAGAGTGAAAGTGAAACAGCCATTGCCTAAAATTACAGTATCGGTGTTTAGTGTATTACTAGCAAAGTTGCCATTAGAGTACACCGTTTCACCTTGGCTATTTTCTATTTTCCATGAATTTTGACTGCCATAGTTATTCGTCTTCAAACGCACCAAAAATTGATTTTTGTAAACAGGAACGTCCTCAAAATCAGATGACATGAAGTCGTTATCGCTATGCATATCAGTAGTTCCATTTGGATTAGATACTGTTACCTCAAAGGTATTTTGGCTGCCATCGTTAATCATTTCACCTAGGGTAACTTCTTCTTCTTGCATGAATTTGAGGTTGCCCGTCCATTGTTGTGTTTGCATAGTCCCACCCTTAACACCATATTCAATAGTCAATGCGGTTAATTCTTGAGTACCAGAATTCCTAATTTTTATGACAGGATTCGAACAAATAGGATTTAGTCTAGAGTATTGGTCCTTTAAGGAAGGGCTAATAATATCTATGATTTCAGCATCTAATTCGAAGTTGGGTTCTTTGTATTGGAAGAAATGAATGGCACAGGAGTACGAAGCATCTCCATTAGGGTTGTAGCTGCTGAAGTTAATATCCACTAGAGCGGAATCACCAGCAGTGACATAAGGTGTTATCTCGTGGTTGTAGATGGGTACTGCTTCCCCTGGGCACCAATTGGCACGGTCAAAAATCCAAGTACCCCCTTGTGGCCAAATGGCATTGAAACCACAATCGTCTTTCCAGATGGTTTCTCCACCTACTACCGAACCGTTTACTTTAGCAGTATAACTGACGTTAGGAGTAAATTCACCTGCTTGTCCGTGACCTGATGGCACGAATTGCAATTTAAAGTTAGAGGCATATTGAGAAGTAGCGACTTTGACTTCAGGCATTTGTTGGCTTTCAAAATTGGCTGAGTTAGTATAGCCATAGCCCGCAGCTCCATTTTTATATACGTTGCTTAGACTTATCGGCATTCTTGGGGGTGTTCCCTCAATGAATTCAAAGTTGAGAGTGACACTAAAACCACTACTCCAACCCGAATAAAAAGCATCAATTTCAACAGAATCTTTGAGTAGGTGTTGGAAGTCTGTCACATCGTAGGTGAAACGGTGTTTCCAATTTTCATCGTATCCATTGGTACCATAACTGCCATTGGCGGGGTTCATATAGGTGCCATAAGGAGTAATGGCTCTACCGAGCTCAAAATCTTCTATAATTTCATAGACGTTGTAGGTGTCGGTATTGCTCAAATACAAAGTGGTATCGGCAGCTACCCATACGGAATCAATAACTGCTCCAGCACTATCATAAGTCATGTTGTAGTAATTGGCAGCATAGACGTATTGAGTGTCAGTCGCTAAAAAAGGGTCATTGGCATCTTGATACCATACCAATACTAGCGTGTCATTGGCGATAGCCGTATCTCCATTATTGCTATCCCAAGCACTTACATAAGTGGGGCTGTAGCTGAATTGTATGGAGTCTGGACTAGAACCATCTAAGCTATAGCTAGGGGCTAAAACAAGGTTAGAGTCTAGTTTATTAGTTCTGTTTCTAAGAAGGATATGTACGTCATAATCCCAACCGCTACATCCTGATGAGGCACAACCCATATCGAAGTGCATCAACACTTTTCGGAACGAACCCTCTGTTGGGAATTCACCCCATTTTTTATAATGGCCATACCAAGTCATATCGACATTATCATGAACTTGAACTGTAGTCGTGTCGCCACTGTCTGCAAAAGCGATGCTAACACTTAGGCAAAGGATAAAAAATAATCGTATCATTTCTCTTTTAGGTAAGGTTTTGAACCCCAAAGATAATAAGAAAAGTGAACAAATTAAGACAAGGTTTGATAGTCTTGTAAACGCTTGTAAAGCCCTTCTTGTTGCATAAGCTCTTGGTTGCTTCCTTGCTCAACAATTTGCCCTTCTTTCATTACCAATATATTATCGGCATTTTGAATGGTAGAAAGTCGGTGGGCAATGACTAAAGAGGTTCTGTTTTTCATGAGTTGCCCCAAGGCTTCTTGTACCAATTTTTCAGACTGGGTGTCTAGTGATGAGGTGGCCTCATCTAGTATGAGTATTGGAGGGTTTTTATAAATAGCTCTGGCAATACTTAGACGTTGCTTTTGTCCACCAGACAATTTACTACCTCCCTCGCCAACATTACTGTCATAGCCTTTAGCCATCTCCATCACAAAATCGTGAGCGTTGGCGGCTTTGGCAGCGGCAATAACATCGTCCATATTGGCGTCTTCTTGGCCTAAAGTGATGTTATTAAATACACTGTCATTGAATAGTATAGAGTCTTGAGAAACAATACCCATCAGTCCTCTCAAATCAGCAAGTTTGAAGTCTTTAATATTGATACCGTCAATAGTAATTTCTCCCTTTTCAATATCGTAAAAACGAGCCAATAAATCGGCAATAGTAGATTTACCACTTCCAGATTCTCCTACTAAAGCAATGGTTTGCCCTACCTTTATGTCGAAACTGATGTTTTTCAAAACGGCTTGAGTGTCGTACTGAAAGCTAACATTTTTAAAACTCAACTGCTGACTAAAGCCTTTACCTTTAGCAACCTTAGGGTCTTTAATGCTGTTTTCCGTTTCTAAAATATCCATTACCCTTAGAGATGAAGCACTTCCTTTTTGCAGATAGTAAAAAGCCGTAGTAAAGGATTTGGCAGGGGGTATGATTTGAGAAAATATAGCGATGTAACCAATAAATGCCTCGGGCGATAGACTATTTTCGCTGCCCAAAACCAACTGACCACCAAACCACATTACGCAAACAAGTACTATTGTACTCAAAAATTCACTCATAGGAGATGATAAATCTTTTTTGCGTAAAAGCTTAGTCATAGTTTTACGATAGTCATCGCTATTTTTTTCAAATTGGGATTGTATGATATGTTCAGCCCTGAAGGCTTTTATGATACGTAATCCACCAATGTTTTCTTCAATATTTGACAATATTTCTCCCATCTTACTTTGCCCTTCCTCAGATGATTTTTTAAGACTTTTACCAATACGAGCAATGAGAAATCCAGCAATAGGAAATAAGACAATAACAAAGACGGTTAGCTCAGGACTAATAAAAACTAAACTGGCTAAGAATATGATGATGTTAAGCGGGTCTTTGAAAATCATTTCTAAAGAACTCATAATGGACCATTCTATCTCCACGAGGTCTGTAGTCATACGTGCAATGATGTCGCCTTTTCTCTTTTCAGTATAATAGCCAAGGGGCAAATGGAGTACCTTTTTGTGCAAAGCATTTCTCATATCTCTCACTACACCATTGCGTATGGGCGTAAGGAAAAATAAGGCTAAGTATCGGAACAGATTTCTAAATAAAAACATGATAAGCACCAGACCACATATAAAAAGTAAGGCGTCAATTTGCCCTCGTGTTTCTATGATTTGTGTAATTTGAAAGTAGAAATTTTCTGTAATAGATGTTGTGCTAAAGGTTAAAGGCGGTGCTTGATAAACCTTTTCTTGAGTACCAAATAATAAGCCTAAGAAAGGAATAATCATCGTTATTGAAACCAAGGAAAAGATCACCGTAAGGATATTAAAGGCAATATTAAATAAAGCATGTATCCAGTAAGGTTTAGCAAAACGTAGTACCCTTAAAAAATCTCTCATAGTGCAAATGTATTTAAATTGCTCTTTTTAAGGTTCTAAAAATTTATCTTTGTTCTATGGAAAGTACAAGACAGAAGAAAGTTTCTAGGCAGTTGTTGAAGGATTTGTCAGAAATATTACAACTTAAAGGACGAGACTTAATTGGCACTTCTTTAGTGTCCGTTACGGTGGTTAGAATTTCTCCAGATTTATCAATCGCTAGAGTATATATTAGTGTTTTTGGTACAGAAGATAAAGAGGCATTATTGGCTAAAATGAATCAGCAATCTTATGCTATCCGCAAAAAATTAGGGGAGCGCATACGTAACCAAATGCGTAAAGTACCCGAACTGAAGTTTTTTCTTGACGATTCTGTCGATTACTCCCAACAGATAGAAGATTTATTAAAGTAAGATTGAAAGTCGCCTTTTATATCGCTAAGCGTTATTTGTTCTCCAAAAAGTCCAAAAATGTCGTTCATTATGTGAGCTTAGCCTCTATGATTGGCGTGGGCATAGGTACTGCTGCTTTGATTTTAGTACTTTCGGTATTCAACGGTTTTGAAAAACTTATTTTGTCACTATACAATTCTTTTGACCCACCCATCAAAGTGAGTGTTCTTGATGGCAAAGTGTCGGACTTTCAAGAGGCTAAAAATTACCTCGACGATAAGGCTATCTTATATTCTGAAGTGTTGGAAGAAAAGGTCTTGTTACGTTATCAAGACAAAGAATACATCGCTACTCTTAAAGGAGTTGATGCTAATTTCAAAGCCATTAATGCTGTGGATAGTATGCTCATTGCAGGCGATTATTTAGACATTTATTCAGCTCAACATACGGCAGTGGTGGGTCAAGGGGTGGCCTATTACCTTTCTATGAACATTGGAAATATATTCGACCAACTGCAAGTGTATATACCAGACCGAGAAAAGAAGAACTTGTTAAGACCAGAAAACTCCTTCATTCAAAAAAGTATTCTGCCAGTAGGCGTTTTTGCTATACAATCCGATTTTGATGCTGAATACGTATTAACCAATATTGCTTTTGTTAGAGAAGTGCTAAATAGAGATAGCTTGTCTTCTTCCTCTTTAGAAATACGCTGTACTGATGCCGATATATCCACGATACAGACCGATTTACAAGATATATTAGGCGAGTCGTTTAGCGTTAAGAGTAAATACCAGCAACATGCTTTTTTATACAAGATATTAAACTCTGAAAAATTAGCGGTATTTATCATTTTGAGCTTTATTCTCATCATAGCGACCTTTAATATTATCGGAGCTTTAACAATGCTAATGATAGAAAAGAAGAACGATATAAAACTGCTTTTTCACCTTGGTGCATCGCCTCAACTGGTTAAGCGTATCTTTTTCTTTGAAGGGCTTTTAACGACTGCTGTTGGGGCAATTACAGGTTTAATATTGGGTATTTTCATCGCTTGGCTACAAATTCAGTTCGGACTAATAAAAATGGGAAATGGCTCTTTTGTAGTCGATAGTTATCCTGTTGTTATAGAATCTTTAGATATATTATTAGTGCTTATAACAGTCTTTGGAATTGGCTGTGTAGCTAGTCTTATACCAGCTAGGCAGTTGGTCAAACGCTATTTCTAAACCGTCTTAGAAGAAGGTTCAATCAGACGATTTAACTCTTTCAGTTCAGATTTGCTCAAATCACGATGCTCACCAACTTTCAAATCGAGGTGAATATTCATTATACGAATACGCTTGAGTCTGACTACATGATAACCTAAGTATTCACACATACGGCGAATTTGTCGGTTCAGCCCTTGAGTCAGAATAATTTTAAAACGGTAATCTCCTATTTTTTTGACTTTACAAGGGCGAGTAATGGTGTCCAAAATTGGAATACCTTGACTCATCTTGCTCACAAAGTCAGCGTCAATTTTTTTGTTGACATGCACAATGTATTCCTTTTCGTGGTTGTTTCTGGCTCTCAGTATCTTGTTTACGATATCTCCATCATTAGTTAAAAGTATAAGCCCTTCACTTGCTTTGTCTAGTCTGCCGATGGGAAAAATACGTTTGGGATAGTTGAGGTAGTCTATGATGTTATCTTTTTCTACTCTAGTATCAGTAGTGCATACAATGCCAGTGGGTTTGTTTAGGGCAATATAGACAGCCGTTTCTTCTGACTTAATTACCGCCTTGCCATCCACACATACTTCATCTCCTAGTACTATTTTAGTGCCCATAAGAGGTACTTCGCCATTGATGGTCACTCGCCCTTGTTCTATCAGTTTATCGGCAGCTCGTCTAGAACAATAGCCTACTTCACTTAAATATTTATTGATGCGTGTTTCTTTCATTTAAGCAAATTCATATTCTCCAAATGTACGCTCTATTTCGCTAAGAATCTCAAAAAGTTCTTCAGGCTGTTGTGCCGTCACTAATTGCATTCTGTATTCTTTAAAATTTGGAATATGCTTAAAATAATTGGTGTAGTGTCGTCTTGTTTCTACAACACCTAAAATTGGACCTTTCCATTTTATTGAAAATTCCAAATGCTCTTTACATACCTCTATGCGTTCTTTCATAGTAGGTTTAGGCAGTTCTTGTCCTGTTTTTAGAAAGTGTTTTATTTCATTGAATATCCAAGGGTAACCAATGGCAGCACGACCTATCATAATGCCATCAACACCGTATTTGTCACGTTTTAATTGTGCAGTCTGTGGGCTATCTACATCGCCATTTCCAAATACAGGAATGTGCATGCGTGGGTTGTTCTTGACATCGGCAATAAGACTCCAATCGGCTTCTCCCTTATACATTTGTTTGCGTGTACGACCGTGTATTGCGATAGCTTTGATGCCAACATCTTGCAGTCGTTCAGCAATTTCAACGATGTGTTTGCTATTGTCGTCCCAGCCCAAACGTGTTTTTACGGTTACTGGCAAATGAGTGGAATTGACAATCTCTTTGGTCATGGATACCATCTTAGGGATATCTTGGAGTATGCCTGAACCAGCTCCTTTGCAGGTCACCTTTTTAACGGGGCAACCGTAATTGATGTCTATGAAGTCAGGATTTACCTTCTCACATATTCTGGTGGTTTGCTTCATGGACTCTATATCGTGTCCAAAAATTTGAATGGCTAGTGGGCGTTCGTAATCGAAGAAGTCTAATTTTTGAGTACTCTTTACTGCATCTCGTATTAGTCCTTCTGAAGAGATGAACTCGGTGTACATAACATCGGCTCCGTGGCGTTTGCACAACGCACGAAATGGCGGGTCACTGACATCTTCCATAGGAGCTAATAGCAATGGAAACTCACCTAAATCGATATTACCTATCTTTACACTCATTTTTGCAAAATTAACTAATTTATTATTCGATATGAATCTTAAAGGCATTTATCATGATTATACACCCGTCAAGCAAGTCTTTATCTTATTGATGTTGCTATTTGTGAGCTTTATTGTCTTCAACGCTTTAGGTATGATAGGCGTTAGCCTCATTGATGCCCCTTCTCTAAGCGATTTTGAGAATAAAGCTACCATACAATCCTTGAAGTTTTTACAAGCGTTTAGTTCTATTGGCTTATTTATTGTGCCTCCTTTTTTATTCGCCTATCTGACGTCTAAGTCACTAAATTTTAACGCAGTGAGTCGTCAGCAATTTCTGTTGACTGTTGCTATTATGTGCTTTGCTTTCCCTTTGATTAATGCCCTAGCTTTGTGGAATGAAGGTTTGCATTTACCATCTTTTTTGTCTAGTCTAGAAGACTGGATGCGTTTGGCAGAAAGTCAGGCTATGCAGATAACGGAAGCCTTTTTAAAGGTTAATCATTGGTCGGGATTATTGCTCAATATCTTAATTATAGGTGTTATTCCAGCACTTGGCGAGGAGTTATTATTTAGGGGAGTCATACAGAAAGAGTTGTTTTCTAGAAATGGAAAAATACACTTGAGCATTTGGATAACAGCTTTTCTTTTTAGTGCCATGCACTTGCAATTTTTAGGCTTTATCCCTCGCTTTCTAATCGGTGGCTTGTTGGGTTATTTGTTTTATTGGAGTGGTTCAATATGGTTGCCTATTTTGGCTCACTTTGTCAATAATGCAGGGGCAGTTATCTTGAGTTACTTCATTAATCAACAAAGCATATCCAAAGAGGTTGAGCATCTTGGTACTGAAGATGGTCAGTTATCCATGCTTGTCATCGCTTTACTGGGGTTACTAATGTTGTTGTATTTACTCAAGACGATTTCTAAGCCTCAATCGACCTAAAAAAAAAGACCCGTAAAAACGGGCCTTTAACTTTAAAAAATTGAACAATTCTTACTGAACTTTCTTTCTGGTAGAATAGTTAATCTTGAGTGCATTGGCTTTACGAAGCTCTTGCTTGACGTCAGTTACAATACCCATTTTGGTATTTTGATCCGCCTTAATGGAAGTGGTCATAAACGGCACTTCTTTTTCATCACGAGCAGTACGCTCGGCAGTAATGTACTGTGGAATATCGTCGACAGTAGCAAAGGCATCGTTGAGCTGAATACGAGCTTTAGTACCATAAGTGGCTTGCATTCTCTCCACTGGACTTCCAATGTAAATATAGCTTACTAAAGATTTCTTTTCTAGCTTTTGTATTTCTGTCGCTTGTGGTAATTTTTGTTGTACCATAATGGTGGTTTCACGCATAACGGTCGTTACCATAAAGAAAAACAATAGCATAAATACGATATCAGGCAGCGATGCTGTCGATATTCCTGGCGTATCCTTATTCGAATTTTTTTTGAATTTAGACATGTTTAGTTTCCAATATTTTTGGGTTCTGCTTCGGAGATTTTTTGAGGGTATTCCTTTCTTATCTCTTTCTGCTGTGTATTGTTCAAATCAGCATACATCATACCAAAACGTTGCATAGCCTTAGCGTCTCTGAGCTCTCTATAAGCAGCCGCCAATTCGTTTTGTACTTGAATGTAGGTTTCGTAAGATGTTCCTCTATCGTTCTGTAATGAAATAATGGCTTTTTGTGGGTTGTCCGATAATTCGGGATTACGACCATTATTATTGATAAAAGCTTTAGCACCTGCACGAAGTTGTGTGATATCAATAAACTCGTTTTCTACCAGCAATTGGTTGTTGGAGTTTATTAATACTACATAGATGTTTTTGGCTTTGATTTGAGAATCATCTTGAATAACATCTTCTTCAGGCATGGGAGGTAGTTTACGCGCCAAACCGGTATCCACGTCCATAGTAGTAGTTACTAGGAAGAAGATAAGCAGTAAGAAGGCGATATCTGCCATAGAGCCTGCATTGATTTCTGATGCACCTTTTGCTCTTCTTGCCATAATTTACTTTTTAAATAGTTTACCTAACTCAGCATAAAGAACGGCTAGAATAGCACCAATAGAAAGTATGTAGAAAGTAATTAAACCCATACCTACTCTTTTAGTGGAGGCTTCTGTCATTCCAAACTTTTCAGAACCAGGGAAAGTCATTATATCTCCTGATGCGATGATGTAAGATACAACCGCTATAAGCAGCAATCCACCAACACCCATCAACGCTGTTTTGCCTTTTGAAGGATTCTTAGCCAAGAACATCAAAGGATAGATAACGGCTGCCAAAGTAGCAGCACCTATCATGATGTAGGTTAGAATCAGTCCGGCATTGATTAGAAAATCCGACATGCTTATTTAATTTTGTTTTTTACTAAAATGTCTACAAAGGATATAGAAGCATCTTCCATAGTATTCACGATGCTATCAATTTTTGCAACAATATAGTTGTAAAAGATTTGTAATATCATGGCTACGATAAGACCGAATACAGTAGTTAAAAGTGCTACTTTTATACCTCCAGCAACTAATGATGGAGAAATGTCTCCTGCTGCCTCAATAGCGTCAAAAGCACCAATCATACCAATTACAGTACCCATGAAACCAAGCATTGGTGCTAGAGCGATAAATAATGAAATCCATGAAAGACCTCTTTCTAATAAACCCATTTGTACACTTCCGTAAGCCACTACTGACTTTTCTACCACATCAATACCCTCGCCAGAACGGTCTAAGCCTTGATAAAATATACTTGCTACAGGACCAGCAGTATTTCTACATACTTCTTTGGCAGCATCTACATTCCCTGAAGATAAAGCTCCTTCGATGTCTGATAATAGATCATCAGCATTAGTAGTAGCTTTGTTTAGGTAGATGATTCTTTCTATACATAGTGCCAATCCTAAGATAAGACACAATAGAACGATACCCATAAATGATGGACCACCTTCAATAAATTTTTGTTTGATAACTTGGTGAAAAGAGGGACTTTCTGCTACTTCAGCACTTGGTGCTTCTGAAGTTGTTTCGACTACTTCTTCAACAGCTTCCGTTTCTTCAACGACTGTTGTAGTGTCAATTTCATCTTGTACTGTAGCAAAAGTTGCTTGACTTAGCCCAAAGGTCAGGGAAATAGTCAGCATAAAAAGAGCTAATAGATTTTTCATTTCAATGTTAGTTTTAAATTGTTTTTTTAAAGTTCTCGCAAATTTACACAAATTAATAGTTTAAAAAAAATGCTACTTTGTTTTTAATATTCAATCCAAGTTGCGCCTGAGGTCAGCAATTCAAATTTGAATAAATTTTTATGAGTCTCATAAAATGAGACGCTAAACTGTTAGCTTTGTTGAAATAATAATTATTAATTAGAAAATCATGAAAAAATTAAACTTAAAACGAATTACAGAATTTACTTTTGCTCTGTCCATGAGTATATTTATTTTATCCTCTTGCTCTAAAAATGAATTTTATGAAACTAATAGTGTTTCCGAAAGAGTAACAGAGCCAACATTAAGACAAGATAGAATTAAAAAAGGGGTCATAGGTTTATATGAAGCTAAATTAATTGGTCGTTTACACAATACTTTTTTAGAAAAAGCTTTTATAAATCACCCAACGTCTATTGATGTTTTAAAAAGAAATTTTTATTCAATCAATAGAACAATTCCACCAAAGTCTTTAACTGATTTGTTTTTGTATTTTGAAAAAAACAACTCATTAGAAATAGAGTTAGAAATTAATCGACATTTATCAAATCAAGCTTCTAAAACGATTTTAAATCAAATAAAAAGAGTTGTTTATAATAATGATAATTATTTGGCAAAATCAAAATCATTGGATAATATTGTTACAAAAATAGATGCAATTAATGGCAAAGATAAGGAGATATTATTGGTGCTTATTGAGACATCAAGAGCATCATTAAAATTTTGGATGCCAAAAGTAAATGGAGGTATGGGCAGATATGACGATTACATAGAAAGATTTGATGATGTAGATGAATTTAAAGTTAATTGGAAAGCAATAGCTTGGGCAGATGGAGCAGGAGCAGCTGGGACTCTATTAAGAACTTGGGCGTTAGCTAGTTTTGGACCTTTAGGTTGGGGGACTATTGTTGGAGCAATTGGTTTTGGTGCAGCTTGGGCTTCAGGTTCTGCCTTACTTTATCAATTAATGTAATTATGAAAAAGACATTCATAAATATTTCGGTTTTTATTTTCATTTCGGTTTTATTTTCGGTTATCTATTACCTAACTTACCGAGATGATATAATTCTCAGTAATGACTATAGCTTCATCATATATTCGTTAATTGGTGCTTCTTCTGTTTTCTTTGCACCTATACTGCAGAAATTTTTTAACAAGTTATTTAAATAATTGTTGGCGCGAGCATCCTTGCTCGTGCCACTTTATTTAAGTTCTTTTAACAGAAAAAACACCCTTTGGGTGCTTTTGTCTATTGCGGAAAGGAAGGGATTTTTCGTTTTACTTCGTAAATCTCAAGAATTTCATTTCGAACATGGGTTCTCATCTCCAAACAAAAAAATAGAAACTACTCAAAAGAGTAATTTCTATTTTTGCGGAAAGGAAGGGATTCGAACCCCCGATACGTTTCCGTATACACGCTTTCCAAGCGTGCGCCTTAAGCCACTCGGCCACCTTTCCAAAAGGGTCACAAAACTAAGAAATGCTTTTTAATTGCTAAGCTCTCCTCTTAAAGAAATTTGAAGGCGTTGTTTTATTTCTTCTTGCGAATAGTCAGTACCTAATAAGTACATCATTTTGGCTAGTGCTGCTTCGGTGGTCATATCTTTACCACCAATTACACCGAGTTCTTCTAATTTAGAGCTCGTTTCGTACAAGCCTTGACTCACGCTTCCCGACAAACATTGACTCACGTTTAATATCAATTTTCCATTATCTATGGCAGTTTGTATCGCCCTTAAAAACCAATCGGCAGTAGTGGCGTTACCTGCACCAAAGGTTTCCAAAATGATACCTTTATAGGGCAAGTCCAATACTTTAGTGATGTACTCTTTTTTCATGCTTGGAAACAGTTTTAGAATAAGAACGTCTTCGCATAAATTGGTGTGTACTTTCAAGTCTTTATGGGTATGGTCGTATTTTATAGGGCTGTATTTTATATCCAAACCCGCTTCTGCCAAATAGATGAAGTTAGGACTTTTAAAGGCCTCAAAATGTTCGGCATTGGCCTTGGTACATCGGTTGCCTCGCATCAGTCGGTATTCAAAGTAAACACATACTTCTGGAATGTTCCCTTGAGCAGCAATCTCTATGGAGGTAATGATATTTTCTTTAGCATCGGTTCGGCGTACTCCGATGGGCAATTGTGCGCCAGTAAGGATAACGGGTTTATTTAAATTTTCTAGCATAAAGCTTAGTGCTGATGCCGTATAGGCCATGGTGTCTGAGCCATGAAGAATAACAAAACCGTTGTAGTTGTTGTACTCTTTTTCAATAATTTCTGCCAATTGTATCCATACTTCTTTGGACATATTGGAGGAGTCTATGGGCTGTGCTATACTTATGGCATTGATATCAATATCAAAGGTTTTAAGCTCAGGAATTTGTGTGCTAAGGGTGTCCAAATCGAAAGGTCTTAGGCTACCTTCATTGGTCTTGTACATGCCTATTGTACCACCTGTATATATTAGTAAAACAGAATCGGATTGTCTCATAATTTAAAAAGTGTTTTAGCATTTTGTGTAGTTGTTCTTGCTACTTCTTCGATATTTACCTCATAGATTTCTGCCAATTTTTGTGCCATTAGTGTAATGTAGGCACTTTCGTTGCGTTGTCCTCTGTGTGGTGTAGGGGCAAGGTATGGGCTATCGGTTTCTAATAAAAGTTGTTCTAGTGGAAGCTCTTTTAAGGTTTTGTCTAAGCCACTATTTTTGAAGGTAACGACTCCGCCTATACCAAGCATAAAGCCCATGTCTATGGCTTTTTGACCTTGCTCTTTAGTGCCTGTAAAACAATGAAAAACGCCTCTTAAATTGTGGTCATTGACTTCTTCTAACACTTCGAAAATTGCATCGAAACTTTCTCTAATATGTATGGCTACTGGCAAGTCGTATTCTTTAGCCCATATCAATTGCTGACGGAAAGCCTTTTTTTGAATATCTAATGTGCTTTTGTCCCAATACAAATCGATGCCAATTTCTCCTACTGCTACATACTTCCCTTTGTCGAGATGAGATTTGACAATTTCTAATTCTTGCTCATAATCGTCTTTGACATCGCAGGGGTGTAGCCCCATCATAGGATAGCAATGCTGTGGAAAATCTTGGCAAAGTTGGTGCATCGCTTCTACCGTTTCGCTATTGATATTGGGCAATAGCATTTTGTCAACGCCTTGTTCAATGGCTTGTTGAACAACTTGGTGTCTGTCTTCATCAAATTGGCTAGAAAACAAATGCGTATGCGTATCTATTAGATTCATAGGGGCAAAATTAGGATAATTTCTTTAGCTTTGAGGGGTGTCAAAATCGATGAAAATATTAGTTATTCGACTCAGTTCTATTGGCGATATAGTGCTGACTTCGCCAGTAGTAAGAATCTTGAAAAAACAACTCAATGCTGAGGTTCATTTTTTAACTAAAACCAATTTTTCTTCTTGGCTATCTCACAATCCTTACATTGATGTTATTCATCATTATGAAGAAGGTACGGACAAACTTAAACTCCTGAATTTTGACCTAATTGTGGATTTGCACCACAATATGCGTAGCCTAGGAGTCAAACGTGCTTTGAAAGTGCCATCTAAAAGTGTCGATAAATTGAATATTAAAAAGTTCTTGCTGACGACTTTCAAATGGAACCTCATGCCTCCTATTCATATGGTAGATAGAAATGTGGCGACCATAGAACATTTGGGGGTAAAAAATGATATGCAAGGTCTCGACTTTTTTATTCCTGATACAGAAACTTTACCACAGGAATTTCAAATAAAAACGCCTTTTGTAGCTGTAGTAATTGGCGGTCAGCATGCCACCAAAATTTTACCTACCTTTAAACTTATTGAGTTGTGTCAACAGCTCAATCGTCCTTTTGTTTTGGTAGGAGGCCCAGAAGATGCCCAAAGGGGAGAAGAAATAATAAAAGCCACCTCACTAGGTCTAAATGCTTGTGGTAAACTTTCTTTGACTCAGTCAGCTCTGTTAGTTAAAGGTGCTGACTTTGTGGTCTCTCACGATACGGGCATGATGCACATATCGGCTGCTTTAAAAAAGAAAATCTATTCGGTTTGGGGTAATACAGCACCAGCTTTTGGTATGGTGCCTTATCTTCCTGACCCAGAATCCGTAATGGTAGAAAACAAAGAATTAGGATGTCGTCCTTGTTCTAAGATAGGTTATGCCAAATGCCCACGTGGACATTTTAAATGTATGACAGAAATAGATTTAAGTCCTATTAAGTAAATAAGGCTTTCAGCTCAGTTGCATCTTCTGGTTTTAGTCTGCCAGAAAGAATTAAGCTCAATTGACGTCTTCGTAATGCCCCTTCATAACGTTCTTTTTCTAAATCGGATTCAGCCGTGATAGAAGGTACAGCAATAGGATTTCCTAATTGGTCAACAGCTACAAAGGTGTAGATAGCTTCATTACACTTCACTCGTCCTTTGGTCGTTTGGTTTTCCATCCAAACATCTACAAACACTTCCATTGAGGATTTGAAGGCTCGTGAAACTTTAGCTTCAAGAGTTACAATACTAGCTCTAGGGATAGGCTTTTCAAAAGAGACATTGTTGACAGAGGCCGTAACTACAATTCGCCCACAATGGCGGTGTGCAGAAATAGCAGCAGCAATATCCATCCAATGCAATAGACGGCCACCCATGAGGTTGTCCAAATTGTTGGTGTCGTTAGGTAGTACCATCTCAGTAAGAGTGGCTAAACTGTGTAAAGGTGTTTTGGAAGACATTGTTTTAGTTTAGTGATAAAAGCCAAGCTGAAGGATTGGTCTTTTTTATTTTTCGTAGTGCCGATAAAGCTTCTGAAGAATTACTAAAGCCATCGTAACATACTCTGTAAAGCCCTGAATGGCTTTGGTTTACTATTTTAGAGTTGCCAAAGTTAGCACCCTTTAGTTTTGCTATCATTTTTTGGGCATTTTTCTCGGAAGAAAAAGCTCCAGCAATGATGAAATGTTTGTCTAAGTCAATAGGTGCACTGACCATATTGTCTTTGGCTTCATAAAAAGATATTACTGCCTGTTCAATATCATTGGTTGGGCTTTCAATATCAAATTTAGCTAGACTATATGATTTTTTTGTTTCTACAATTTCTGTAGTTGATGAAGAAAAAGGTGAAAGGTTGGCATAAGTGGTTTGTATCTTCTCTTTATGGCTAATGCCTAAAGCACTTACCATGAATAATGGCAGAAGAACAGCAGCAGCTTTCAACCAAACCTTCTTATTACTAGGAAGGTGTTTCTTGTCTATGTGTTTTATTTTTTCTTCAAATTGTTCTTGCACAGAAGTTCTTTGAATGGCTGGATATTGTAATGTACTTAGTCCATAGCTGTCTAGCAAATGATTGCGTGAGTTGGACTGAACAAATAAAATATTGCCTTCAGAAGTGTATAATAATGTACCAACTTCTTCGATGAAAACTTTTTTATAAAGTTTTAAGGATTCTTTCAAGTCTAGGACATATTTGTCCAATTCTTTTTTGGCTTGTTTAAAAGTCAATCCTTCACAAGATGCAATTTCATTAACAAGTAATCCGTCGTTATTTTGTAAGCTTTTGTTGAAAACAATGCTTTTTTTAGGAGCATACATAAAGTGCGAACGACTATCTATTCGTGCCGATTCATAGTTCGCAACAAACCCCCCAAAGTCAGGAATTACTACGCAATTGTGTTCACACAAAAGGAATGAAATGTGCTTGTTAATTTTTGTTTTCATTGTTTTGCTAAAGTATCAAAATCAGTTGCTGTCCCCAAATCTTTCAATAATTTTTTTCAAATCTTCGGGAGTGTCTACAGAATAGGAGTCGAAGGGCGTTTCTAAAACTAGTATGTCATATCCATTTTGTAGCCACCTCCATTGTTCTAATTTATGTTTAATTTCTAGAGAAGAAGGTTTTAAAGCACAAACTTTTTCTAATACATTAAAACGGTATGCATAGACGCCAATATGTTTGTAAAAAATACCGTCTTCAAATGGTGAATTTATCACTCTATCAAAGGAAATAGCCTTTTTATTGTCGTCAAATTTGACTTTTGGCTTACTATTATCGACTAATGTTTCTGCTTTTTCTATGCATTTGCATAAAGTGACTATACCGATTTCCTTGTCGGTAAAAGCTGCTATGAGCTGATTGATTTGTTGGGGCTCTATAAAGGGTTCGTCACCTTGTATGTTGATGATAATATCATTGACATTAGCAATCTTTTGAGCTACTTCTAGGCACCTATCTGTGCCACTAATATGCTCGGATGAGGTCATTATAACTTCGCCATTAAAGGAAAGTACCTCATCTACAATGCGTTTATCGTCAGTAGCAACTATAACCTTTTCTAATTCTGATTGTTCAGCTTGTTCATACACACGGCGTATCATGCTTTTACCTAAAATGTTTTTCAGGGGCTTTCCAGGAAAACGACTTGAGTCGTAGCGTGCAGGTATAATACCAATTACTGTCATATAGAAATACCAAATTTGAGTGATACAGTTCGTGGCGCCATCATATTAGCTGGACGAGTCTGATATTCTCTATTCAATAAATTATTGATGATTAAAGATAGTGAAGTTGTTTGGTATAACTCACAAATAATTCTAGTATCTACAATAAAGTCCCCATTAGCAAGATTTTCTCTAGATTCAGGAATACCGGGCACTAAAGTTTCAAAGAAGGGGTCAACGAATATTTTATCCACGTTTAGCATAAAGCTATTGTACCTAAAGCTCGTTCCAAATGACCAATTTCCTGTTTTATATTCCATATCCAATTTGGCAACGTGCTTGTGTCTATATTTTAAAAATAGTGAGCTTGAATCCAAAGAGCTGGTATTATAATAGTTCAATTCGTTGCCATTAATATCTTCACCATAAGGGATTTCTGGATTTAGGGGTATCGCATCGATATAGGTATATCCTCCTAAAAGTATCAGTTCATTTTTTCCTACTTTACCACCTGCGCTTAAAGAAAATTCAATACCAGAAATTCTAGTGTCGCCGATGTTTATGGACTTAAAGCCGATACCTAAACTGTTGGCTGTTGTTTGTTGCCACTGACCAAAGCTAAACTCCATCATATTTTCGTATTCCATAATGAATCCAGCGATATCTATGAACCCACCCCAATTACCTATTTTGAAACCTTGTTTTATGGCAAGTTCGGAGCTCCAACCAGACTCAGGCTTGAGTTCAGGATTTTGATAAACATATATGCCGCTAGTCACCTCAGTTTCTATAAATAGTTCGGCAATACTAGGGAAACGATAGCCTTGCCCCCATGAGGACCTCAAAAAAGTGCCTTCAGCCAATTGGTAGTTGATACCTGCTCTAAAAACAGGTTTAGCGGCTTTGAAGGAATTCACACTATCGCCTGATATTTCATACAATTCACTTGTTTTGAGCATAAATTGCTCATATCTAGCACCTAGAGAAAGGTTAATCCTTTTTCCTAGTTTTTTATCCAATTGGGTAAACACAGCATTATTAAGTCTGTAGTTAGTGCCATTAAATAATTCAGCAACAGCATCAACATATTCATTCATTAGACCTGAAGTCCAATTAATTCCAAGAGATTCAAGGTTTTTTTGGTATTGATATTCAGCATAATATGTAGTGGATTGATTATCTTGTCCATCTGGGTCGTCTTTTGTTTCATTATCGTTTATAACTCTCATATAACGCGTTCTTAATCTATGCTTGTCTCCACTTTTAGGGTTTACATAAGTTATGAATGGGTCTATGTTATAGACATCTCCACTTGTCTTGGTTACTGCGCTATCTAAGGGGATGTAAGCCGATTCATAACTTTCCCAAATTAGCGCAGATGCTGTTTCATTAAACAAAAAATTAGCATTAATTCCGTAGGAAAGACCTTCTACTTTTGGATTCCTGTAGCGGGTGTTGAAGTTAATTCTTTGCCTAGACGTTACCTCTTTATATCTATACCCTTGGTCTTCTAAGAAAAACCCACCTAAGACGAGGTCAAGATGGCCGATTTTTTGTTTGTGTAAAAAATCCATACCATAGACTTTTCTTTTGTTGTAGCCCCACCAATTAAGGCTTTTACGCTTAGCGTTGGCGTATTTGCCGTTATGAAAATTAATTTTGGTTTCTGGTTTGTCGGTGGGATAAGCTGTTCTAATATTGATAACGCCATTTAAAGCCGAAGACCCATACAAAGCTGATGTTGCTCCTTTTATAATTTCTACTTGGTTGATATTTTCTGTAGAAATCAAACTCCATTGCGCCTGACCAGCATCACCTGAGATTAGTGGCATATCATCAACCAATACTTGAACACGTGTTCCAGCACCATAACTCCAACCGCTACCTCCTCTTATATTGGCTTGACCATCGGTTATATTTACACCTGGAACTTGGTCAATGGCAGTTTGAATATTGGTGGTGTTTTTATTGGAAATCAAATTTGGCTTTATTACCTCAATAGAAACGGTGGTTTCTTCAATACGTTGTTCAAATTTTCCTGCCGAAACCACTACCGTTTCAATGAGTTCAGCATCTTCGCTCATTTCTATTTCAATTCGTTTACTTTCTCCAGCTGACAGCGTGAACTTTATTTTCTCCTCCTTGTAGCCAATGAATTTAAAAACCATTTCATGAACACCTTCAGAAGTGACCACGCTAAAATTTCCATCAAAATCAGACGATGCTACACCCTTTCCATCAAGCAGTATATTAACGCCTATTAATGTTTCATTAGTCAATTTATCCGAAATACGCCCACTAACTTCCTGTCCTTTAGATTTTAAAAATGTAAATGCTGTAAATAACAAAGCTAAAGACCAAAAATGTTTCATAAATTATATTGTTTAGTTTTGCAAAGTACAAATTTAATGCCATGTCACAAGAGCTTATATTTCAATTAGCCCTTTCACTTATTAAAGGTGTAGGTCCTATTACTGCCAAAAAATTAATAGCCTATTGCGGTGGTCCTGAAGCCGTCTTTAAAGAGAAAATCGCCAACCTCAAAAAAATACCAACTATTGGTAATGTATTAGCCAAAGAGATACAAAATCCAAACGTATTGAGTAGAGCCGAACAAGAGATGAAATATATTCAAGGGCATGGAATTTCCATTTTGTCTTATTGGGATTCAGACTACCCTACACAACTTAAGCAATGTATTGACGCACCCATATTATTGTTTTCTAAGGGTAAAATAGACTGGAGCAATAGACGCATAATTAGTGTTGTGGGAACTCGTAAGGCAAGTGCATACGGGCTTTCAGTATGTAAAGATTTAATTAAAGAACTGAGTGTATTTTCTCCTATAATAGTTAGTGGATTAGCTTACGGTATTGATAGTTGTGCACATAAAGAGGCGTTAAAAAATAATTTACAAACCATAGGGGTTTTAGCTCACGGTTTAGAACGCATCTACCCCCAGTCAAACGAAAATTTAGCCAAACAAATGACACGAAATGGAGGCTTGTTGACAGAGTTTTTAAATTCTTCAAAACTACTTAGGGAAAACTTTGTGAGAAGAAATAGAATAGTAGCAGGGCTTGCCGATGCCACAATTGTGATAGAAAGTAAAATAAAAGGAGGAGCAATGATAACTGCTAAAATGGCTAATTCATATAGTAGAGATGTATTTGCGGTACCAGCTAGAGTTAACGATAAATATTCTTTGGGTTGTTTAGAATTGATAAAAAACAATGAAGCTATGATTTATACGAGTATTGAGGACATCGTCAATAATTTGTCGTGGCAACAGCTTCAAACTAACACTCAAACTAGCCTATTTGACTTTACCCCAAATGAAAAGTCTATTTATGATTTAATAGCTGAAAATAAAGAGTTACACATTGATAATATCAGTCAAAAATCGGAGCTATCAGCAAGTGAGCTGGCAGAAATATTAATGAAATTAGAGCTAGAGGGCGTTATAAACGCTCGACCCGGAAGCATATATTGTATTTAATTTTTACCTTTGCTATTCATTAAAGCGCTTACACTATGAAAAAACTATTTTTTATCCTATTTACATTTGCCCCATTTTTACTGTTTTCTCAACATACTGCCGTTTGTGGATACAATTTAATGGTTGAGCATTACCAGAGTGTCAACCCAAACTATAAAAAGTCTATTGACAGAGCATTTGAAGAGGCAAAAGCATGGTCTGAAAATAATGCCTACTCATCTAACCCTGATTCTATACTACGTCTGCCTGTTGTTGTACATGTTTTATACGAAAACGATGCTGAAAATATTTCCGATGATGTGATTAAATCTCAAATAGAAGTATTGAATGAAGATTTTAGAAGATTGAATGCTGATACAACTAACACAAGAGCACAATTTGATACGCTTGCAGGACGTGCTAATTTTGAATTTTTCCTTGCAACAAAAGACCCTCAAGGAAACCCTACAAATGGTATAACTCGAACGCCAACAACTGTCTCGTCTTTTGTTGACGAGTCAGCTTTGTATGATCCATACTCTAATATTTTGCACTCTATGAAAAGTGAAAGTACAGGGGGTATTTCTGGATGGCCCAATAACAAATACATCAATATATGGGTTTGTGATATAAGAATCAACGGACAAGTACAATTATTAGGTTATGCCACACCACCCAATAACTTACCTAATTGGGAAGGAGATCCGCCAACACCTGCTAATGAAGATGGAGTAGTCATTCACTACGAATTGTTTGGTAGAGATGCCGTAGTTAATATGGGTATGCCAGTAGCCTTTTTAGGTAGAGTGACAACCCACGAAATGGGACACTATTTAGGTTTGAGACACGTTTGGGGTGATGGCCCATGTAGTGATGATGACGGTATTGATGACACACCTTTTTCTGATTCAGATGGTCAAAATGTGTGTAATCATAATAAAAATACTTGTGTAGATTCTCCTTTTGATTTTCATGATATGGTAGAAAACTACATGGATTATTCTGACCCCGCTTGTCAGAATATTTTTACAAAAGGACAAATGGGACTCATACATGGCGTACTAGCCAACCAAAGAGCTGAGCTGCCAGAAACGTCAGCAAATGCAGATACTACAGTTGGTTTACATAGCAATGAAAAATATAAATTTAGTGTTTATCCACAACCCACAAAGGATTTATTGCATATTGAATTAAAGGATGAAAATAGTCCATCGAATCTTCAATTATTTGATATTTCGGGTAAATTAATTTGGCAAAAAGATCTAAACTCTAATACCGATATCAAAATAAATCTTTCCATTAAGAATTATGCTCGTGGGATTTATTTCTTAAAATTTCAAAGCATTCAATCCCATCGTATCGAGAAAGTTATCCTAAACTAAGTTTAGTGTATAATTTACACGATGTATAGGATTAAAAAGTGTTTTTTTGTGTACCTTAAAATTTTCAAAAAAAAATCATTTGAATATTGAAAAAGTATACATTTGTTGGCGTATAAAAAACTAATTTATGTCTGTGAAGTACCAAGATAAAATTGATGCATTTATGGCGGGAGTATTAGCTAAAGATGCTCACGAACCAGTATTTATTCAAGCAGTTCAAGAAGTTGCTGAAGCAATTATCCCCTTTATGGAAGATAATCCTAAGTACAAATCCTCAAATTTGTTGGAACGTATAGTAGAGCCCGAGCGAACAATAATATTTAGAGTTCCTTGGTTAGATGACAAGGGTAATACTCATGTCAATAGAGGTTTTAGAGTTGAATTTAATTCAGCAATAGGTCCTTACAAAGGTGGTTTGAGATTTCATCCATCAGTAAATTTGGGGATTCTTAAATTTTTAGGCTTTGAGCAAGTCTTTAAAAATTCTTTAACAACACTCCCTATGGGTGGCGGTAAAGGAGGTTCAGATTTTGACCCTAAAGGTAAATCCGATAATGAGGTGATGCGTTTTTGTCAGTCTTTTATGACTGAACTTAGCCGTCACATTGGACCTAACACAGATGTTCCTGCAGGAGATATTGGTGTTGGCGGAAGAGAAATAGGTTATTTGTTTGGACAGTACAAGCGTTTACGAAACGAATTTACGGGCGTACTTACTGGCAAAGGGATTAACTGGGGCGGCTCATTAATTCGACCAGAAGCTACAGGTTATGGTACTGTTTATTTTGCACAAAATATGATGGCAACTAAAAATCAAGACTTTAAAAATAAAGTAGTTGCTATTTCAGGATCTGGAAATGTTGCTCAGTATGCTTGTGAAAAAGCTACTCAATTGGGAGCTAAGGTTGTAACCCTTTCCGATTCATCAGGATATGTCTACGATAAAGATGGTATTGATGCTGAGAAATTAGCTTTTATCATGGAATTGAAAAATGTCAAGAGAGGTCGTATTAAAGAATATGCAGACCGTTTCAATTGTGAATTTGTTGAAGGGCAAAGACCATGGACGGTTAAATGCGATATTGCATTGCCTTGTGCAACACAAAATGAGTTGGATGGTAATGAAGCCAAAACCTTAATCGACAACGGTTGTATTTGTGTCTCAGAAGGAGCTAATATGCCTTCTACGCCAGAGGCTATTGAGGCATTCCAAGCCGCTAAAATATTATTTGCCCCAGGCAAAGCATCTAATGCCGGTGGAGTAGCGACTTCAGGACTGGAAATGTCACAGAATTCTATAAGGATGAATTGGACAAGAGAAGAAGTTGACGAAAAGTTAAAACGAATAATGAAAGATATTCATACATCTTGTGTAGCCTATGGTTCTGACGGTGATTTTGTTGACTATGTAAAAGGAGCCAATATTGCTGGTTTTGTCAAAGTAGCAGACGCTATGCTTGACCAAGGGCTTGTTTAAATTGGAAAATAATTCTTAGTAAAGAGGGAGGAGACTCCCTTTTTCTATTCTTAAAATATTATAAATAGTATGTACGGTAAATTAAAAAATCAACTGCTTGAGGAGCTGAAATCAATAAAAGAATCAGGGCTTTATAAAAATGAAAGAACTATAGTTACTCCGCAAGGAGCTGACATACGAGTAAGTAGTGGTGACGAGGTTATTAATTTTTGTGCAAATAATTATTTAGGATTATCTTCTCACCCTAGAGTAATACAGGCAGCTAAAGATAGTTTGGATACTCATGGTTTTGGCTTGTCTTCAGTGAGGTTTATCTGTGGTACTCAAGATATTCACAAGACTTTAGAACATAAGTTAGCTGAATTTTTAGGTACCGAAGACACTATTCTTTATGCTGCAGCTTTTGATGCAAACGGAGGCGTATTTGAGCCGCTTTTCAGCAAGGAAGATGCCATAATTTCTGACTCATTGAATCATGCTTCTATTATAGATGGTGTTCGTTTGTGTAAGGCTGTTCGTTACCGTTACAACAATAACGATATGGCCGATTTAGAACAAAAATTGATTGAATCTCAAGCCCAACGTCATAGAATTATTGTCACTGATGGCGTATTTTCAATGGACGGTTATATTGCTCAGCTAGATAAAATTTGTGATTTAGCCGATAAATACGATGCTTTAGTAATGGTTGACGAATGCCATTCAACAGGCTTTGTTGGTAAAACAGGAAGAGGAACTCACGAATACCATAATGTTATGGGTAGGGTTGATATCATTACGGGAACATTAGGAAAGGCTTTGGGCGGAGCTATGGGGGGCTTTACTTCTGGCAGAAAAGAAATTATAGATATGTTAAGACAACGTTCTAGACCATATTTATTTTCTAATTCTTTAGCACCTTCCATTGTTGGTTCAGCTATCGAAGTACTCGATATACTATCGAATTCTACAGAACTTAGAGATAAGTTGGAAAGTAATACCACTTATTTCAGAAGTAAAATGACTGAAGCAGGTTTTGATATAAAAGAGGGCGTCCACCCCATTGTGCCAGTTATGTTATACGATGCCAAAACCTCTCAAATAATGGCAGATAAATTGCTAGAAGAAGGTATTTATGTTATCGGATTCTTTTTCCCTGTAGTACCAAAAGAACAGGCCAGAATTAGAGTTCAAGTTTCGGCAGCTCATACCAAAGAGCACCTAGATAAGGCCATAGCTGCTTTTACCAAGGTTGGAAAGGAAATGAAAATTATCAACTAATTATGGTTAATAAAATTTTGTTGAATTAAAATAAAGTTCTACTTTTGCCGACCCTTTGGAATATGGTATTTCTAAAGCGTGTTAATAATAAAAATAATTTATAGTGGATACACTAAGTTATAAAACGGTATCAGCAAATAAAGAAACGGCTGACAAGCAGTGGGTTTTAGTAAATGCTGAAGATTTGGTTTTAGGTCGTTTAGCATCTCAGGTAGCATTTATGCTAAGAGGTAAGCACAAAACCAATTTCACTCCACACGCCGATTGTGGTGATTATGTAGTGGTTATAAACGCAGATAAGATTCGTCTAACAGGACAAAAGTGGACAGACAGAGAGCACTTTAAACACACGGGTTATCCAGGTGGTCAAAAGAGAATTTCTCCAAAAGAATTGTTCGACAGAGACCAAACGTCATTAGTCCGTCAAGCTGTTAAAGGTATGTTGCCAAAGAATAAGTTAGGCAATACACTTTATTCTAACCTGCACGTTTATGCTGGCGCTGACCACAAGCACGAAGCACAACAACCCAAAGAAGTAAAAATTAAACTATAACGATGGATACAATACACACCATTGGAAGAAGAAAATCAGCAGTTGCTCGTATCTACATGAGCAAAGGCAAAGGAAATATCACAGTAAATAACCGTGAATCAGACAAGTATTTCACTACAGCTACTCTACTTTATAAATTAAACCAACCTTTCAGCCTAGTTGATATGGAAGGAAAATTTGATGTAAAAGTTAATGTCAGTGGTGGTGGTATTACTGGTCAAGTAGAAGCAGTACGATTGGCAATTTCTCGTGCCTTATGTCAGCTTGATCCTGAAAACCGTTCAGCTCTAAAAGTTGAAGGTTTAATGACGCGTGACCCAAGAATGGTTGAGCGTAAAAAACCAGGACAAAAGAAAGCGCGTAAGAAATTCCAGTTTAGTAAGCGTTAATATCTTAGGATATTGTTTAGTATCTAAATTACTTAGACTATAAACTATACTACTAAGTGATTGTTAATTAATGAATGTAAACAATTTTAAAAATGTCTAGAACAAATTTTAAAGAATTATTAGAATCAGGTGTACACTTCGGTCACCTAACAAGAAAGTGGAATCCCAAAATGGCTCCTTATATCTTTATGGAGAAAAATGGTATCCACGTTATCGATCTCAACAAAACTATTACTAAGTTAGACCATGCCTGTGCAGCACTTAAGCATCTAGCAAAGTCAGGTAGAAAGGTAATGTTTGTTGCTACAAAAAAACAAGCTAAAGAATCGGTATCTGCTCATGCAGAAAAAGTAAATATGCCATACATTACTGAAAGATGGTCAGGTGGTTTGCTAACCAATTTTGCTACTATCCGTAAGGCGATTAAGAAAATGAATTCCATTGACAAAATGAAAGCCGATGGAACTATCGATACTTTATCTAAAAGAGAGCGTTTACAAGTGTCAAGAACACGTGATAAACTAGATAAAAACCTTGGTAGTATTGCTTCAATGAATAGAATTCCTGCAGCTTTATTCGTAGTAGATATTCATAGAGAGCACATTGCAATTGCTGAGGCTAAAAAATTAGGTATTCCAACTTTTGCTATTGTTGATACTAACTCTGACCCTAACTTAGTGGACTTCTGTATTCCTGGAAATGATGATGCTAGTCGTTCTATTGAAAAAATAGTTTCTGTAGTAACAGACGCTATCCAAGAAGGTCTTTCAGAAAGAAATTCTGAAAAAGAAGCAGGTGCTTCTGCTAAAGCTGAAGCCAAAGCTACTCCTGAAGAAGAGAAAGTTGAAGAAGCAACTGAGAAAAAATAAAATCGATAATTAAAAAAAATACTTTACGAAATGGCAAAAATTACTGCTTCTGAGGTAAATGCACTAAGAAAGCAAACTGGTGCAGGAATGATGGATTGTAAAAAAGCTTTAGTCGAAGCTGAAGGCGATATGGCTAAAGCGGTTGATATCCTAAGAAAAAAAGGTCAAAAAGTAGCTGCTAAAAGAGCTGACAGAGAAGCAACTGAAGGGGTTGTTATCTCAGCTACAAACGGTCAGTTTGGAGCTCTTATAGCACTTAACTGTGAAACAGACTTCGTAGCAAAAAATGAAAGCTTTATTGCTTTAGCACAATCTTTCTTAGATGTTGCTATGTCAAATAAACCTGCTGATTTAGCTGCATTAAAAGCTTGTTCTTTAGGTGACATGACTGTCGAAGAAAAAATCATTGAGCAAACGGGTGTTATTGGCGAAAAATTAGATTTATCATCTTACGAAACTATTGAATCTTCGCAGGTAGCTGCATATATTCATGGAGGAAATCGTTTAGCAACTTTGGTAGGTCTTACCTCTGTTGTTGATGAGCAAGTAGGTAAAGATGTAGCTATGCAAGTAGCGGCTATGAATCCTATAGCTTTGGATAAAGATTCTGTTACTCAAGCTACAATTGACAATGAAATTGATGTGGCTAAAGACTTAGCACGTCAAGAAGGTAAGCCTGAAGAAATGCTAGAGAAAATAGCAATAGGTCGTTTGAATAAATTCTTCAAAGAAAATACTTTGTTGAACCAAGAGTTCATCAAAGAATCTAAGACTTCAGTATCTCAATATCTCAATAAAATAGAGAAAGATTTAACGGTCACAGACTTCAAGAGAGTCGGGCTTGGAGTTTAATTTTAATATATCAATTAAGAGAGTGTTTTTCACTCTCTTTTTTTTGCCTTAAATTAGCGCACTATGAAGTATAAGAGAATTCTATTAAAGTTAAGTGGTGAAGCCCTAATGGGTGATAAACAATTTGGTATTGATACAGAAAAGCTATCAGCCTATGCCAACGAAATAAAAACTGCTGTAGATTTTGGTGTTGAAGTTGCTGTTGTTATAGGAGGAGGAAATATCTTTAGGGGTGTTCAAGTAGAAGGTCAAGGACTGGATAGAGTTCAAGGCGATTATATGGGTATGTTGGCAACCATAATTAATGGAATGGCGTTACAATCGGCTTTAGAAAAAGCCGATATAGAAACTCGCTTGTTAACAGCCATTAAAATGGAGCAAGTAGCAGAGCCTTTCATTCGTCGCCGTGCTATGCGTCACCTACAAAAAGGTAGAGTGGTTATTTTCGGTGGCGGAACAGGAAACCCTTACTTCACGACAGATACAGCGGCCACCCTAAGAGCTATAGAAATTGAAGCTGATGTTATTTTAAAAGGAACTCGAGTTGATGGTATTTATACGTCAGATCCAGAAAAGGATAAATCAGCAACTAAGTACGATACCATTACATTTAAGGAAGTTTACGAAAAAGAACTCAATATAATGGACATGACGGCTTTTACTTTGTGTAATGAAAACAAATTGCCAATTGTTGTATTTGACATTAACAAAAAACAAAATTTATACAAAATGCTTCAGGGAGAATCTGTTGGCACATTAGTTAATTTTTAGATTTATAATTATGGAAGAGATAGAATTTATATTAGATAGTGCAAAAGAACAAATGAATGGTGCTATCAAACATTTAGAGGTAGCCTTTTCAAAAATCCGAGCAGGTAAAGCTAATCCTCAAATGCTAGATAATGTCAGCATAGATTATTATGGTGCTATTACTCCATTATCACAAGCCTCCAATATCAATACGCCAGACGCTAGAACTATTTCTGTTCAGCCATGGGATAAAAGTATGCTAGAGGTTATGGAAAAAGCGATTATAGATGCCAATTTAGGGTTTAATCCGATGAATAATGGTGAAATGATAATGATTAATGTACCGCCATTAACCGAAGAGCGTAGAATTCAGCTGGTAAAACAGGCTAAGTCAGAATCTGAAAATGCTAAAGTTAGTATTCGTAATGCTCGTAAAGATGCTAACGATGAACTAAAAAAATTAGACGGTATTTCTGAGGATATTCTCAAGGATTCTGAAAATGAAGTGCAAAATTTAACCAATAGTTTTACTTCAAAAATTGACGTATTTTTCTCTAAGAAAGAAGAAGAAATTTTGACGGTATAACTTACTAAATCAAAAAAGAAATTTAAAGTGCGATTTTTTATCGCGCTTTTTTTTTGCTCAGAATTTTATGACTAATTTAGCGCACCTTTTAAAAAAACTATGTGGTTAACTATTGCCAGAGTAATTCTTAGATATAGAGCTGTATTCATATGGCTTATATTAGTTTCCACATACTTTATGGTACAAAAGTCATCTGATGTAAGTCTTTCTTACTCAATGGCTCGTTTACTTCCAAAAAATTCTGATCCTCAACTCGATTACAACCTCTTTGTAGAAAAGTTTGGCATCAAGGATAATGTTATGATTATTGGTGTTAATTCCGATAATTTTTTCGAAATTGATAACTTTCAGCATTGGCAGAGTTTTGCCGATAATATTAAATCCATTCCTGGTGTTGATGAGGTGTACTCTATTACTGATGCTGTTGACTTGAAAAAGAGTAAACAAGAAAAAAGCTTAATTGTCGAATCCTTATTTGAAAATGTTAGCACACAAAAATCCTTAGATAAAACAATTTCTAAATTACAGCAATTACCATTTTATGATGACAGACTAATTAATGATAGTGCTATGCTGATGTTAGTCTCATTAAGTAATGATTATGTGACCAGCGGTAAGCGAGTTAAGATGATAAATGCCATTACCGATTTTGGTGACATTTATACTAGTGCAACACAAAAAGAAGTGAAGTATTCGGGCTTACCTTACATACGAACCGTTCATTCAGAATTGATTAGAAAAGAGGTGGGCTTATTTATTTTCTTAGCCCTTTTGGTGACTGCTATCATCTTATTCTTTTTCTTTAGGTCTGTCAAGGTAATGATGATTTCAATGGTAGTGGTAGGAATTGGTGTTGTTTGGTCATTCGGTACACTAGGAATTTTGGGTTATGAGATAACCATACTTACTGCTTTAATACCTCCACTTTTAATAGTCATCGGTGTACCCAATTGTATTTTCCTTATCAATAAATATCATAATGAGTTTAGAGAGCACGGCAATAAGTCAAGGTCTTTAGTTCAGATGATTAGACGTGTAGGAAATATTACCATTCTCACAAATACTACTACAGCATTAGGTTTTGCTACATTTATTCTAACCTCAAGTAAGGATTTACGTCAATTTGGTTTAGTAGCCTCCATAAATATATTCGCAGTATTTATTCTGTCATTATTGCTTATACCCATAGTATTTAGCTATTTAAATCCACCTAAAAAACGACACGTTAGTCACTTGGATAGGAGATGGCTTAATAAACTTATGCAGAAAATCACCTATTTCGTAACAGAAAAGAGAACAATCGTCTATGCCACAACAATTACGATTATTTCCATCTCTTTGTTTGGTCTTCTTCAAATGCGTATTGCTGGAAATATTACAGACGATATGCCCAAAGAATCGGTGCTATATAAAGACATTAAATTTTTTGAAAAGCATTACAAATCTGTCATGCCTTTCGAAATTATTATTGATACCCATAGAAAGAACGGTATTACTAAACTATCTACTCTCAACCGCATCAATAAATTGACCGATACTTTGATGACCTATGATGAGTTTTCAAGACCACTTTCTATTATTGACCCCATAAAATATTCTAAACAAGCCATATATAATGGTGAAGAGCAGTTTTATACCCTACCCAACTCCCAAGAGAAAAGATGGCTATTGGATTATACCCTTAATAGTGAATCGCCAAACCAATGGATAGATGCCTTAGTAGATGAAAATCAACAAATAGGTAGAGTGAGTTTATATGTTACGGATATTGGCACTTCACGAATGAAAGAGCTCAAAGATGAGTTACGTTTGAAAATAGACCAAATATTCAATCCCGAAAAGTATAAAGTAATATTAACGGGTACTAGTGTTGTCTTTTTAGAAGGAACAACTTACTTAGTAAAAAATCTTTTCATTAGTCTATTTTTAGCCGTCTTATTGATATCCATTTTTATGGCTTGGATGTTCAACTCCTTTAGAATGGTAGTAGTTTCTTTAATTCCTAATTTAATACCACTTCTTATAACGGCCTCTATAATGGGTTATTTTGGTATTTCTATCAAACCATCCACTATATTAGTATTTAGTATTGCTTTTGGTATTTCTGTTGATGATACCATACATTTTTTAGCAAAGTACCGACAAGAGTTGAAGTACAGAAACAACAACATTAAAGACTCTGTGGTGGCTGCTATAAAAGAAACAGGGGTTAGTATGTTTTACACTTCAATTGTTTTATTCTTTGGATTTTTTATCTTTATTGCCTCACAGTTTGGCGGGACATTAGCTTTAGGCTTATTGGTATCTATTACTTTATTGATAGCCTTATTGTCTAATTTGATTGTTTTGCCCGCTATGTTATTGAGTTTAGAAAAATCTCTTATTGAAGAAGCTATAAGCGACCCACTGCTTGACGTTTTTGACGAGGAGGAGGATATAGAACTAAAAGAATTAACGTTAAAGAACGATAAGGAATGAAAGGTATAATTTTAGCTGGAGGATCTGGTACTAGATTACATCCCTTGACATTAGCCGTCAGTAAGCAGGCATTACCTGTTTATGACAAGCCTATGATATATTATCCATTAACGACTTTAATGTATTCAGGAATTAATGAAATACTAATTATTTCTACCCCTCACGATTTGCCACTTTTTCAACGCTTGTTGGGTGATGGAAGTTCCTTAGGCTGCCGTTTAGAATATCAAGTTCAAGAAGTTCCTAATGGCTTGGCGCAAGCCTTTGTTTTAGGTGAAGAATTTATCGGCAACGATAAAGTGTGTTTGGTGTTGGGAGATAATATTTTCTATATGAAAAGTCAAATTCTTAAATCTAGCACTGATGTCGATGGAGGCTTAGTTTTTGGTTATCACGTTAACGACCCTGAACGTTATGGTGTTGTGGAATATGATAAGAATTACAATGTAATAAGTATTGAGGAGAAACCTCAAAACCCCAAGTCTGACTTTGCCGTTCCGGGCTTATATTACTACGATAACGATGTTATCGAAATTGCCAAAAACATTAGTCCCTCAGCACGAGGAGAATACGAAATTACAGATGTCAATTTAGAGTATCTCAGACGAGGTAAGCTAAAAGTTCAAACTTTAGGACGAGGTACAGCTTGGCTGGATACCGGCACCTTCAAGTCTTTGATGCAAGCCAGTCAATTTGTAGAAGTAATCGAAAGCAGACAAGGACGTAAAATAGGCTGTATAGAAGAAGCTGCTTATAAAATGGGCTTCATTGATGACAATCAATTGAGGGAGTTAGCACAGCCATTATTGAAAAGTGGTTACGGAAATTATTTACTATCCTTGTTAAAAAAGCAATGAAATCTATAGACGAATTAAGAACATTAGTAGAGCAAGAGCTGTATGGCTTAAAATACCCTAGCTCTCCAGCCGATTTGTATTCGCCTATAGAATATATTTTGTCCTTAGGAGGTAAGCGTATGCGTCCAATTCTTTTGTTGTTGGCGCATCAATTATTCGATGAGGATATCCAAAAAGCCATTAAGCCCTCTTTAGCGATAGAAGTTTTCCACAATTTCACCCTGTTGCACGATGATATCATGGACAAAGCACCTGTCAGGAGGGGCAAAGCAACGGTTCATTCTAAATGGAATGAAAATGTAGCCATATTATCAGGTGATGCTATGCTTATACAGTCTTATCAATACTTATGCGAATTACCGTCCGAACAATTAACTAAGTGTTTAGCTGTATTTAACGAAATGGCTCTGCAAGTATGTGAAGGTCAGCAATACGATATGGATTTTGAAATTCAAGCAGAGGTAGATATGGAATCCTATCTCAAAATGATTGAATATAAAACGGCAGTTCTCTTAGGGGCGGCACTTAAAATGGGTGCTATTATTGCTGATTCTAGCGATCCAGATGCAGATGCTTTGTACGAATTTGGTAGAAATATTGGTATAGCCTTTCAATTAAAAGACGATTTGCTAGATGTCTTTGGTGATGAACAAACTTTCGGTAAGCAAGTAGGTGGAGATATTATTGCCAACAAAAAAACCTGTCTTTATCTAAAAGCACTTTCCTTATCTGAAGGCGAGCAAAAGATGGAGTTGGTGAATTTGTACAGTTCAGAATCGCTTAATGACACCGAAAAAGTGGAGCGTGTCAAGACTATATATGCTTCGATGGACATACAAGAACATATCGACATTTTAATTGACGATTACTATTCTAAAGCGATGAAGTCTTTAAACTCTATCAATGCCAACCTAAGCGAATTAGAGCTATTTGCTTCTCTTCTAAAGAAAAGAGAAAACTAAAGCTGTACTTGCACTCCTAAAAATAGGGCGAATTATAGGTTAAAAAATCAATAAAATTCAATAGTTTTGCTTTAACTGAAAAATTGATGGCAAACAAATTTTCTTTTCTAGGGGCAGTTCATACCAACATGATAGAAATCATGTACGAGCAGTACATTGAAAACCCCGAGTCGGTAAATGAAGAATGGCGTAATTTCTTCACAGGTTTCGATTTCGCTAAAGAAGTTTATTCTGAAGAAGACGAAGTACCAGAAACCTTTAAGAAAGAATTTCAAGTCATAAACCTTATTGACGCTTATCGTAAAAGCGGTCATTTGTTTACACATACCAATCCTGTTCGTGAGAGAAGAAAATATTCCCCCACATTAGATATTGAAAATTTTGGACTTGAAGAATCCGATATGGAAACGGTTTTTCAAGCGGGTAGTCAAGTGGGTATAGGACCATCTAGTTTAAAAGATATCATCACACATCTCAAGCAGGTGTATTGTCAATCTATTGGCGTGGAGTACATGTATATCCGTAAGCCCGACCAAGTAGAATGGATAAAAAATAGATTGCATAAAAATAGCAATACCCCAACGTTCAGTCCTCAAGAAAAGAAGCAAATTCTACGCAAACTCAATCAAGCGGTAGCTTTTGAAAATTTCATGCACACTAAGTTTGTCGGTCAAAAACGTTTCTCTTTGGAAGGTGCTGAAGCTCTTATTCCAGCATTAGACGCACTGATAGAAAAAGGAGCAGACATAGGAGTTGAGGAATTCGTTATGGGTATGGCACATAGGGGGCGACTTAATGTTTTAGCCAATATTTTCAACAAAACTTATAGAGACATTTTCTCCGAGTTTGAAGGTAAAGAGTACGAAGACCACCTTTTTGCTGGTGATGTAAAATACCATTTGGGTTACACATCCGAACAAGCCTGTAATAACGGCAAGAAAGTAAAAATGTCCCTATCACCTAATCCATCGCATTTGGAAGCTGTTGACCCTGTAGTACAAGGTATAGCAAGAGCAAAGATTGACCAAAATCATAAGGGAGATAACTCCAAGATAGTCCCTATACTTATTCACGGTGATGCGGCATTAGCAGGGCAAGGCGTAGTCTATGAAGTCATACAAATGGCACAATTAGATGGCTATAAAACAGGAGGTACTATACACATTGTAATAAACAATCAGGTGGGCTTTACAACCAATTATTTAGATGCCCGTTCTAGTACCTATTGCACCGATGTAGGCAAAGTGACCTTATCGCCCGTTTTTCATGTCAATGGTGACGATGTAGAAGCCGTAGTTCATGCTATGGAAATGGCGGTAGAGTACAGACAAAAGTTTCATAAAGATGTATTTATAGATTTACTGTGTTATAGAAAGTATGGTCACAACGAAGGTGACGAGCCTCGTTTTACGCAACCTATGCTCTATAAAGCCATTAGTAAGCACCCTAATCCTAGAGAAATTTATAACCAAAAATTGATTAGTGAAGGGATTGTTGGTGCTAACATTGCCAAGGAGATGGAGCAAGAATTTAAGCAGTTGTTACAAGACCGCTTTGATGAATCCAAAGAAATAGAAAAGGCTCATATCACTCGTTTTATGCAAAGTGAATGGGAAGGCTTTAGAAAATCTAAAGATGCCGACTTTGTATCCTCGCCAGACACTTCAGTGCCTATTGATATACTCAAAGAGGTGGCTAAAAAAATATATACGGTAGCTCAACACGACTCTCTGTTTAAAAAGACCCAACGCTTGTTGGCGGATCAGAAGAAGATGGTGGAAGAAAAAAACCAACTGGATTGGGGAATGGCTGAATTGTTGGCTTATGGTACGCTATTGCATGAAGGCAATCCTATACGTTTGAGTGGGCAAGATGTAGAAAGGGGAACCTTTTCTCACCGTCATGCCGTATTGAAGTTAGAACAATCCGAGCAAGAAATAGTACCCTTGAATAGCATTAACCCTGAGGCTCAGTTTGAGGCTTATAATTCTCTGTTATCAGAATATGGAGTCTTGGGTTTCGATTACGGTTACGCTATGGCACTACCGAATAGTCTAACCATTTGGGAAGCTCAATTTGGAGATTTTAGCAATGGTGCTCAGATTATGATAGACCAGTTTATCTCTAGTGCCGAAGACAAATGGAAAACCTATAATGGTTTGGTTATGCTCTTGCCTCACGGCTATGAGGGACAAGGTGCTGAACACTCCAGTGCTAGAATGGAACGCTATTTGCAGATGTGTGCCAAGCACAATATGCAGATGGTCAATTGCACCACACCGGCTAACTTTTTCCACGTTATGAGAAGACAACTCAGACGAGAGTTTAGAAAGCCTTTGGTTGTATTTACTCCTAAAAGTTTATTGCGTCACCCCTTGTGCGTATCTACATTAGAAGATTTGTCAACGGGGCGATTCCAAGAGTTAATAGACGATGTACAAGTTAAGCCATCGGCAGTAGAAAAAGTAGTCTTTTGCAGCGGTAAAATCTATTACGAATTACTGCAAGAGAGAGAGAAAACAGCTCGTATGGACGTGGCCTTAGTTCGTTTAGAACAACTCTATCCATTACCACAAGAACAGATTAATACTGTATTAGAAAAGTATAAAGGTAAGCCTTTGATATGGGTACAAGAAGAACCTAAAAATATGGGAGCTTGGACACATATCCTAAATCGATTACAACACTTACCTTTTGAGTTAATTGCCTCTAGACCAAGTGCAGCTACTGCCTCTGGCTCGTCTAAGCAAGCGGCTCACAGACAACGATTAATTATAGAAGAAGTTTTTAAATAGAAGGTTATGCTATTAGAAATGAAAGTACCTAGTCCGGGAGAGTCTATCTCCGAAGTTGAAATCGCTCAATGGTTGGTGGAAGACGGTGACTATGTTGAAAAAGATCAAGAAATTGCTGAAGTAGATTCGGACAAAGCCACCTTAGCTTTACCAGCCGAGGAAAGCGGCATCATTAAGTTGGTAGCCGAAGAAGGCGATACCGTGGAGGTAGGTCAAGTGGTGTGTATCATTGATACCGATGGTGTTGGAGAAGCCAAAACTACAGCACCAGCACCAGAGTCAGCACCAGCAGTTAGTACGCCAAGCCCTACGAAGTCAGTAGATGCTAAGGCAACACCTTTAGCCAAAGCCATTATTTCGCAAAACGATTTATCTCCCAAAGACGTCAAAGGAAGTGGCGAAGGAGGAAAGATTTTGAAAGAGGATGTGATGGAAGCTATGGCATCTGTTAAGACCGATGGACCAAGAGGCACAGAGCGTAAGAAAATGTCTATGCTCAGAAGAAAGGTGGCTCAGCGTTTGGTATCTGTCAAGAACGAAACAGCTATGCTAACCACTTTCAACGAAGTGGATATGTCTGCAATTTTTGCTATACGAAAAGAATACAAAGAAGCCTTTAAAGACAAGTACGATGTCAGTTTAGGTTTCATGTCCTTTTTTACCAAAGCCATAACTACGGCACTGATGGAATTTCCAGACGTCAATGCTCAGATAGACGACAAGGAAGTGATTTACCACAACTATGCTGATATCAGTATAGCAGTAAGTGCTCCTAAAGGGCTGATGGTACCAGTTATTCGCAATGCCGAATTGATGAATTTTAAAGAAGTAGAATCGGAAGTCAAGCGATTGGCATTACGTGCTAGAGATGGAAAAATTACCCCTGACGAAATGTTGGGCGGCACCTTTACCATTACTAACGGTGGGGTATTTGGTTCTATGTTGTCCACACCAATTATCAACCCGCCACAATCGGCGATATTGGGGATGCACAACATTGTAGAACGCCCTGTGGCAGTCAACGGAAAAGTAGAGATAAGACCCATAATGTACGTAGCCTTATCTTATGACCACCGTATCATTGACGGTAGAGAATCGGTAGGCTTCTTAGTCAGAGTTAAAGAATGCTTAGAAGACCCAAGCACCCATTTACTGAACGGTGACGTAAAAAAGAGTTTAGGACTCTAATGATAAAGCCAACGGAAGTTGGCTTTTTTTTGGTTTAAAATTTTTGTAGAAAATGAACGTTTATGACACAAATTCAAGCCCTATGAAAACGTATAAACTTCTTGTTTTGTTATTGTGTTTTAGCCTACAACTCTTTGCTCAAGACAAGACCAATAGCCTTTTGAAAGGTATGATTTATGACTCCAATAGCCAACAACCTTTGATGTATGCTACTGTTTTTGTGTTAAACAGCAATACTGGGGTTATTAGCAACGAACAAGGGCAATATACTATTGATATTTCTGCTTTTGGACTACAAGATAGCGTTCGTTTTCAGTATATGGGCTATCAGATTAAAGATGTTGCCATTAGCGACTTATTGCATTCTGCTGATGTTCATTTAGAAGAAAACATCATTAACATTAGCGAGACTTTGATTTTTGGTCGTGAGCAAGACCCCGAATTTATTGTCCAACAAGTTTTGCTGTATGCCGATAGCAACTATCACAAGGATTATTCGGCATCTGAGGTATTTGTCAGAAAACGAGATGAGTCGGATTTATTGTTATTTAAGCTAGACTATAAGAAAAGCACCATTTCCGAAATAGACCAAGACGCCATAGCTACGGCACAACAAAAAATGCCTCGTCACTCCACTTCTTATACCGACTTTTTAGGCGAAATGCTAAGCTCACCAGATAAAACAGATAGCCTTCGCATTAAGATAAAGCCCAAAAAGGTAGTTAGTTTAAAAGACAAAGACATTACAGAGATAGATCAACTAACCCAAGTTTTTGAAGATGCGTTTAAGAAAACCGATAGCTTAGAGTATTGGAAAATAAAAACAGGAATTATTGGTGGTAAGGTAGGCTTTGATTTTCAAGACACGACTTTGAATTTGCAAGAAGACGAAATGGCAGTAGAGGACTTTGCTAATAATTTGTATTATGATTTGAGCGATTATCAATTCGATAATGAGGATATGTGGGACTTTTTGCACAAACCTTCTCGTTATAGCTTCACTTTGGTGGGAGGCACACGACTTCAAGGACAGGACATTTACATCATAGATTTTGCGCCCAATAACAAAGGTCTTTATGAGGGTAGGTTATACATCAGTTTATCGTCTTATGCCTTGCTCAGAGCCGACTTTCACTATGCTGAGGACAAACACGGCAGGAACTTCAAGCTGATGGGAATTAGTTTTAAAGAAGAAGAATATAAAATATCTGTCAATTTTGAGAAAACAGATGAGCGTTATCATCTCAAATACTTTTCATTCAAAAAGGTTTCTAGCTTTGGTATTGATAGAAAACTTGCCCTATTGAAAAAGAGGAAGAAAGCACTTTTTGACAAAACCATACTTGAGCTAAAAGGGGCTATAGATATGCAAGTAAGGACTCAGCAGTCTTTTGAATGTTTGCTTTTGTCTCATGAGGATATTAGCCCCACGGATTACCACCATTTTGAGCAGAGCAAAAAAATGAAGGTTATATATGTGGAACAGTTTGACGATAGCCTATGGCAAGGCTATGACATTTTAGAGCCTACCCAACAGATGCGGGAATACAAAAAACCCGTTTACGATTAGTAATCACTGTTTCATCCAGCGGTAAGTTTTGTCTTTAGTTCTTAACAGGTACATGCCTTTTTGCCAATGCCTGACCTCTATGCTTTTATCCTTGCCTTGCCATAGCAATTGCCCTTGCAAGTTGTAGATGCTTTTTTCTGTATTGTTGTGGGTATGCAACACACTATTTGTAGGGTTGGGGTAGGGTGCTTTGTCTTGAAAAGGCATGTTTTCAGATAGACCCACACTACCATCCACACCAATTTTGAAGACAAATGAGCCATGGTGAAAATCATTTGGAATGCCATAGTTTCCAGTGACTATTACTGAGCCATCTTTAAGGCGAGTGGCATCTCGAATACGTGAAGAGGTATCCCCTTTAAAGTGCTGATAGGTCCAGAGGGTGTCCATATTGGTATCTAAGGCGATGACTAAGCCACGATCAGGTTCGGTAAAGTATTTTTGATTGCATGTAACGATGTGTACGTTGTTGTTGGGAAAAAATTCGGAAAAATCATTTAATTGATAAGATATGGGATGTTGAGGACCCTGTATGCTTTTAGTCCACAGGGTATCCATCTGCTCACCCAAAGCCGCTAGTATTAAATCAGATCCTATACCTTCTTCTCCTATGCACCAATAGCCTCCCCCCTCACGGGCTTTTATGTCGTATATTTCATCAAAACCATGAGTAATGTAGCTATTAATTAGGGCTCCACTTTCTTCATTGATGTCGTGGAATATAACTTCATTATTGCTATGTCTGCCATAAACGAAAAAGCGCTGTTGGTAAGGGTCGGCGTATAAATTATGCTCATTCAAATTACGGTTTTCCCAAAGCAACTCTCCATCCAAACTGTATTTTTTAATTATTTCTCCATCATTACTCAAAATATTAAGATAAATGGCATTGGAATCGCTTGAAAAAATCATTTCAAAAGTGGAATTGGTTGTATAAGTAGTTAAGGTATCATGCACCTCTTTCTGCCATTGCATTGAGCCCTCATTGAAGTGTTTGCTTAGTATAGGGTAACCCCTTTGGGTATTAATATTTTCACCCTGTATATAACTAACAAAAATTCTATTTGTAAGGCCAAACCATTTGTTAGAGGATTTATGGTGTAGCACCTTTCTAAAAGTAAACCACTTTTCTTCTTCGTAATTATTTTCATTTTGAAAATAAGACTGTTGCCATTCGATATTGCCTTGAGCATTGAAATGTGTGGCGTGGGCATAGCCCCACTCCACTGGGTTGTCTAAGAATTTTATTGTTCCTCCAATTAGAAAGCCTTCATTAGGGCCTTCAGTAATTGAAAGGGCATATTCATCTTCTTGAAAAAGGTGTTCAAAAGTCACTTCTTGTGAAAAGAGAGTATGTGTTACTGCTATACATATAAATAAAATAGATTTTTTCATAACTAGTGTACTTTAAGTAGTTTGGTACTTTGTCTCATTCCATTGCTAGTAATTTGTACCATATACATACCAGCAGACCAAGATGCTGTTTCAAGGACTTTGGCATTAGTGCCTATATGACTCCTTTGTTGTTCTTCCCAAACAATCTGTCCATTGATATCGCTTACTCTTAGCTGACTGACACCTGCTGTGGCTTGTTGCCACAGCACTACAGCGCGTTCATTGGTAGGATTAGGAAATACCGATAGTTTTTCTAGGCAATTCAATTTTAGTTAAATCCCATTTTTCTTCTTGATTAATTGATTTTACAATAACACTGCCACTACCAGAACTTCCTGTAAAGTAAACATTGTTTTCATCGATTATATCTATATCAAAAAAGAAAATTGGTTGTAGTAAATCAAAATCAGGTGTAATGTCTATCCACTGAGAATAGGATAGCAATCTTATGAGTAGAAAACTAATCAGAAAGTAAAATTTCATAGCCTAAATTGTATATCAGTATATCGTCTATTTAATAGACATCACTGTACAACGAAGATAATAAAAACTTAGAGTTAATTCATAAGATGTACTTCGCCCAATTTGATTTGGTTGGTTTTGGCACCATTGTATCGTGCTTTCCAAGAGTACACGCCTAGAGGGCATCTTTGCTTGTTGTAAGTACCGTCCCAGCCTACATTGATATCGTTGCTATAGAATATAACTTCGCCCCAACGGTTCATGACCCAAAATTCAAAACCATCGGTACAGCCCAATTGTGGTATGAAAGTTTCGTTGAGCTCATCGCCATCTGGCGTAAAAGCATTGGGCGTATAAAAAGGAATACTTGCTACTGGATTAATTTCTCTATGAAAGACGTTTTCACATCCGAATTCATTAACTAAATTTAGTTGAATGATGTAGTTGCCTACTTCCGAATAGGTGTAATAGTCAGAGGTATCTTCACTACTCACCACGCCATCGCCAAAGTTCCAGCTTAAAGAATCGTAGCCGGTAGAGAAGTTAATTAATTTGATGGTTTTGTCGCAGTTGTTAATTTCTTCTGGCTCCGTTATGAAGTTTGGACTTGGCAAGTCATGTACCGTGAGGTAGTCATTCAAACTTAGAGTTGCTACACAGCCCAATTCTGTTGTTACCTCCAAACTTACGCCATAACTTCCTGAGTTGGCTAAATCCACATTAGTAGATGAGGTATTAAAATTTTGGTTATCAATTTGCCAATTCCAAGCTACTATGGGGTCGCCTTCTTGAGGTATGCTTTCATCAATAAGGCTAAATTTAGCTGGAGGACATGCCGAGTCGTTAGGAGTACTAAATACTACTGTGGGCAAGAATTTGTTTTCTACCGATACCTCGTCAGTATAGTCGCAACCGGCTGGACTTGTTACACTAACGCTATATATTCCTTCATCGTTTACACTAATGGTTTGAGAGGTTTGCCCTGTGTTCCAGATGTATGCAATAGCATTGCTACCGGCATCTAAAGAAACACCACTTATGCCTTCACAAATAGCCAAATCGGGACCTAAAGAAAAGGTAAAATCATCAATACTTATACTTACACTAACGGTATCTCTACCGCCACAGCTTCCCTCTCCTGTTACGGTATAAATGGTATTTTGAGTAGGACTAGCAGTTGGGCTGTCTGAGGTATTATCGTCCAATGTAGCAGATGGACTCCATTCGTAATTAGTACCACCACTTACATTGAGCTGTATAGATGCTCCGGGACAGATAGTCGTATTTGGACTTACCGTAAAAGTAGCTTCACTAATAGCATCAGAATATATTTCGATATCGCCAAAAGACATTTTTTGCCCACCATTGCTGCCTGTTCCAGTATAGTCCACGTCTATGTAAATACTACTTAGTTGCACATAATTGGCATCACTAGGGTCGTTAGAGTTTCCTTCTACGGGTATGCCAGTAAGACCATAAACGTAATCTTGTCCTGCTAAATCATTATAACCACTGAATCGTAAGGCGTCTCCCGATGCCCAAATTATTTTTTCGCATTCTATTTCTCCATTTGGAAGTTGTCTATTTCCTAAAGCTACACCACCTGTGGTATTGTCAGCATCGTTAGGCGTATTGTAGTTACCGACAGCATATTTTACAGTGCGTGTCCACACGCCAGCAATTTTTTGGTATTCAAACAGTCGTGAGCTATGTGCACCAGGGGTAAACAAATCATTCCAGCCCCCAAAGGCTCCCCAGCCACCTTGTACTTTTTCACAAACATACATTTTGCCATCACTACTGAAAGTAATATCAGAAATAGGATATGAGGCTCCAACTATCCCACTCATAAAACTACCTGTATTGTCCTCCAAGGCAAAGCACAGACTTTCACTTCCTGTAAAATCTCCTGTAGCATCTAAGTCAACTGACCAAACCGAATTGTTGTCACCACTAGGGTCGGATAGTGAATTGTCTTCTGTCCATAATGAAAAGTAAACCTTTACGCCATCAGTATCGCCATAAACATTAATGCCCCATAACGCTTCTCCATGTCCACTAAATGTACCTAGCTCGGTACTATTGGCAGTAAAAGGGTCGAAGGTAGAGAGTAGATTGCCTTGCATATCAAAGCGATAAATGTTACCATCTTCAAAATTGGTAATGAACAACTGATTGTTCCATTTGTCATAGGCTATATTTCCTAAGCCATTACCTTGATTGGGGATTTCATTAGCACCATTTCCAGTAAAAATAAATGGTGTTACCATCCAAGTATTAGCATCCATTTTATAGACGCCACCATCTCCAGCAACACCTGCCGATGTACCTGTTGACCCACTCGATGATATGGCTTTGGTAGCACTGAAATAGACGTTTTTATCGGCATCTATGGCAATGCCAAAGACATCACCCATATTGGTTCCTTTCCAAGAATCATGTACTGCTGGGTCGGCTGGTGTATTGAAGTTTGTTGCCCAATTCTGACCGAGAGTGGCAGAGGCATTGTTTTCTGTTTCGTATATGCTAAAAGCATCCCATTCACCACTAAAACCTGTCCAATGCGTAATGATGCCCATTCCATTGGTCAGTGGTTGAGCCATAGAAATAACAGAAAAAAACATAACACACACTAAAGTGAGGAGTGAATTAAGGTTAAGCATGTTAAATTATTTTGAACTAAAGGTTGAGCATAAAATTACAAAAAATATAAATTAATATCAAACGCTCTTTCTATACTTTCAAAAATCTTACATCTTCAAAAGTGAATATACTATTATTTTTGAGGAAAGAAATAGCGTAAGTCGAGGGTTAAATAATTGCCCGAAATATCCATGTATTTGACATTATTTCCGCCCGGAGCTTGGGTGTTGAAAGAATTGCTGCCATCATCAAATTCAGGATAACTTCTTGCGGTGTTTTTCCAAGGTCTGTGTAAGCTAAAGCCCAAATAAAAGATGCCCTTTTCAAGGGTTCTGTATTCCATTCCTAAATTGGCAATCAAAGCCGATTGAGTGCGTTTTCTTCTAGACGTACTTTGAAAGAAATAAGGATTTTCTTCGCCAAAGCTTATGACATCTGAAGCAAAAATATTAAAGGAATTGCCAAAGGCAGCATTTAAATAATACTTTTCAGAAACTTTGACGTAGGACAAAATCTGAACAGGTAATTCATAGGAACGTAAGGTGAAATTGCTCAAGTCTTGCAACCCTATTTCACTATTGTCAATGCCTAATTGATACCTTCTATTGACGAGGTTCAAGCCTGTTTCGGTTGAAAAAGTAGAGCTCAACTGGTACCTTACTATCATTCCTAAGGATTGCCCAAAGCGTGGCGATAGCTCAAAATTGTAGTTCTCCCATTGTGCAGATTCATCACCAGCATCAAAATAAGCTGCTGCAATAATGGGCTTAAACTGTAAGCCAAAATGAAAGTTTTCGGTCTTGCTTTGTCCCAATAATAGAAATGGAATTAACACCAATGATATGACTATGGATTTAGTCATTATCAGCAATAACTTCCACAATTTCTTCGGGCATTTCCCTTTTTAACAAACCTTCAATGCCTGACTTTAATGTCATACTAGAAGATGGACAACCGCTACATGCTCCTTGTAAAGATACGGTTACGATACCTTTTTCAAATTTTTTGAGCGAGATAAAGCCACCGTCTTGCTCTACGGCTGGTCTTACGTATTCATCTAATAAATCAGCAATCTTCTTTTCTATGTCACTAAACTCTCTTTTGAGTTCTTCTTTATGAGTAACGGTCTTGCTTTTTTTGGGTGAAGCATCTTCGTTAATAACACTTCCTCCATCGACTAGATAATCCCTTATGAATTCACGCATTTCCAAAATAATATCACTCCATTCTATACCATTGTCTTTTTTAGTGATAGAAATGAAATTATTACTGATGAAGACACTCTCCACAAAAGGGAAGCCAAACAATTCTAAAGCCAAAGGGGAGGCCGAAGCCTCAGCTCTGTTATTGAATTCGTATATGTTTTGATCAACTAACATACGGTTAGCCGTAAACTTCATTACCCTTGGGTTGGGCGTTGCTTCACTGTATAATGATGTAGGTATTTTGGTCATAATTAAGATTTTCGCAAAGTTACGCCATTCTTTTATCTTTGGAAATAAAATTATGGCTCTAATCAAAACAGTAAATGGTAAAAGTCCCGTAATGGGAGAGGGTTGCTATCTAGCAGAAAATGCTACCCTTGTTGGCGATGTTGTAATGGGTGAATCTTGTAGCATTTGGTTTAACGCTGTGGTTCGAGGTGATGTGCATTATATAAAAATGGGCAACAAGGTTAATGTTCAAGACGGGGCGGTTATTCATTGTACTTATCAAAAACACCCCACCGAAATTGGCCATAATGTGTCTATAGGTCATAATGCTTTGGTTCATGGCTGTACCATTTATAATAATGTTTTGATAGGTATGGGTGCTATTGTTATGGACGGTGTGGTGGTTGAAAGCAATTCTATTATTGCTGCTGGAGCTGTTGTGTTAGAAGGAACGCTGGTTGAAAGTGGTAGTATTTACGCTGGTGTACCTGCCAAAAAGGTAAAAAGTCTGAGTCAAGAACAAACGGCTCGACTAATTGAAGGTATTGCCAACAATTATGTAATGTACTCCTCTTGGTTTAGTGAATAGAGCTAACCTCTTCCAAATGAATATCTTCTCCAAAAAAGAATTTTGCAGACTTCTCGAAAGAAAGGGTATAATCAGAAACATAGAATTTATGCTTTTGACTTTGATGAGCAAGTAATTGTTTGTCGCTAAGAACGTCTTTAATGTGTAAAGCAACATGACTCGCCGAGTCTATAATTTCTATTTCTTTAGGGTAAAAGTCCCTGATTACTTCGTAAATAAGTGGGTAATGTGTACAAGCCAAAATTAACTTGTCAATTCCCTCAAGAGCTGGGTCTTTGAGGTAATTATGAACGATAGCTTGGCTAATTTTGTCGTTAAAAAAACCTTCTTCTATCATAGCGGCTAACAGGGGGGTAGCCAATGATTTTACGATGATTTTACGATTTATAGATTTTATTTTTTGAGGATATACATCTGAATTGATAGTTCCCTTAGTTCCGATTACACCTATAGTATTTGTATCCTTACTAGTAGTAATACGATTGACTATGGGGTCTATGACATTTACAATTTCAATATCTGGACATTCATTTTTTATGGTATCGTAGGCCACTGAAGATGCCGTATTACAGGCAATAACAATCATTTTACAATTCTTTTGCTTGAGAAAAAGAGCGATATTTTTTGAGAACTCTTGAATGGCATGTGCTGATTTTTCACCATAAGGCAAGTGCTTGGTATCTCCAAAATAAAGCAAACTTTCATGGGGTAAAAGTGAGCGAATAGCCTTAGCTACCGTTAGCCCTCCTATACCTGAGTCAAAAATACCTATGGGATTATCCTTATTCACTTAACTAAAATAGCATAAAAAAAGCAGTTTGTTACAAACTGCTTTTTTAAAATGATATATCGATTGTTATAGTCCTAATTTAGACTTGACTAAGTTTAGTACATTTTCACTTTCTGCGGCATACAAGAAACTTCCAGCTCCTGAATCGAATATAAAGGTGTATTTGCCTTCTTTAGCAACTTTGTCTATGGCTGCCATAGCTTTCTCTCGTATTGGAGTAAACAATTCAGCTTCTTTTTCACCTAAAGATTGTTGAGCGTTTTTCTGAAACTCAATAACACGCTGCTGTATTCCTTCAATCTCTCTAATTTTATCTTCTTTGATAATGTCAGAGTATGAGGTTTCATTTTGTTGATATTCCACTACTTTTTTTTCGTATTCTGCTTGCATGGCAGTTAACTGAGATTCTAAACCTTTAGCATAGGTTTGTAATTCCTCTTGCATAGACTGACTCTCAGGCATCATAGCCAAAAGCTCGTTAGAATTGAGGTATCCAAATTTACTTTGTGCTTGTGTCGATAACATTACGGCTAAGGACAAAACTAGGGTCAATAATACTTTTTTCATTGTTTTAGTGTTTAAATTAATAAATTATTTGTAGCCTAACATATTTAAAATATCATCACTTTTATCTAGGCTAGGGTTGCTAAAAAGCATGATCAAATTACTTGATTTGTCAAAGATAATGTCATATCTTTTTTCGTTAGAGAAATCCTGTATGGCGTTATATACCTTATCTTGTATGGGCTGTATTAGCTCTTTTCGTTTGGTATATAAATCCCCTTCTGGACCAAATCTTTTTCTCTGTAATTCTTTAGCGTCTTTTTCTTTATTGATGATTTCACTTTCTCTTTTGTTTTTCATCTCTTGAGTAAGCAAGACTTTATCTGCTTGGTATTTTTTATAAAGCTGATCAATCTGCTGGTATAGCTCTTCTATTTCCTCTTGCCAATTTAGTGACAGTTTATCCAATTGCTCTTGTGCAGAACCGTATTCGGGCATACGTTCAAGGATATAATCCGAATCAACATAGGCAAACTTTTGAGCATTGACACCTATAGATGTCAAACATATTAGTGATATGAGAATTAACTTTTTCATCGGTGCTAAAGTATTAAAATTGTTGATTAATTGAAAAATGGAATTGACTTCCACTTGATGTTGGGCTACCCGGAATTTCATCAAAGCCATATCCCCAGTCCACACCCATAATTCCCATCATAGGAATCGTCATTCGTATTCCTACTCCTGCAGAACGTTTGATGTCAAATGGATTAAATTTATTAGTCATATTCCAAGTATTACCAGCTTCTAAGAATGCTAGAGCAAAAATAGGAGACTGTGGATTTAATGATAACGCATATCTTAGCTCTAAAGTATATTTGTTGTAAATGGTTGCTCCATTACTTGGCGATAATGAATTATTCTCATAACCTCTTAAGGCAATGACTTCTCTACCATCTACAGCATAACCGCTCAGTCCGTCACCACCAACGTAGAATCGTTCGAATTGTGTCAGCTCTTTATCGTCACTGTATTTTCCAATTAGACCGTATTCTAAGTTTGTTTTTAGTACTAACTTATCTGCAAGGCTATTGAACCAATTCGCCCCAAAGTTCCATTTGTGGTATTCTACCCATGTGTTTAAGTCTTCAATCTCTGACTCTGAATAGTCATCAATACCATCTAGCACAGAATATGGAGGTGTTAGCTGAACGGATAGCTTCATGTTTGAACCTTTTCTTGGGAAAGTAGGTTGATCAACTGAATTTCTTCCCAATACAAAAGAGTAAGACATGTTATAGAATGTGCCATCATTAAAGTTGCCAAAGCTATATTTATCAACCAAGTATTTTTTCAAACTGATATTCTGATAAAGTGTGAAAAAGTCGTCTGGCCATTTCAAGCGTTTTCCTAACCCAAAGGACGCGCCAGTTACTTTAAAAACACCTCTATTTTCATCATCTCTATCTAACCCGTTTGACGTAATCGAATGGTAAGCACCAATAGTCAAAGAATTTGGTTTTTTACCACCTAACCATGGCTCAGTGAATGAGATGTTGTAGGATTGGAATTGTACTCCATTTGATGTAGCTGACAGGCTAAGACGTTGTCCATCACCAGACGGTAATGGTGACCATGCGCCTTTTTTAAACATATTCTTGGCAGAGAAGTTGTTGAAGGATACCCTAAATGTTCCTATTATTCTATCTGCGCCGTACCCACCTTGTAATTCCACTTGGTCGGAGGACTTTTCTTCAACGATATAATTTAAATCTACCGTTCCTTCTTCTTGATTGGGTTCAACATCTATGTTCAGTTTTTCAGGATCAAAATAGTTGAGGGTAGCAATTTCTCTTTGTGAACGCATGATGTCTGAACGACTAAATAAATCGCCCGGTTTGGTGCGTATCTCACGCATAATAACGTGGTCGTTGGTTTTAGAATTACCACTTACTGACACTCTATTGATTCTGGCTTGAAGTCCTTCATAGATTCTAACCTCAATGTCTATTGTATCGTTTCGAATTTCAGTTTCTATGGGTGTTACCTGCGAAAATAAATAACCATTGTCTAGGTAAATGGAGTGAACATCTCTACTATCTGGGCTGCCTAAAACTCGAGTTTCTAGAACGCTTTGGTCGAAAATGTCACCTTTGTTGATGCCTACTAATGCAGCTAGTTCGTTATTCGAATATTTAGTGTTCCCTACAAAGGTAATGTCTCCAAAATAGTATGTTTTACCTTCGTTTATCTTTAAGTCAATATCAAGTAGTTCTTCCTCTTTGTTGTATATTATAGTGTCGCTAATAACTTTAGCATCTCGGAGTCCTTTTTCGTTGTATTTAGCAATGATTTTTTCTTTGTCGTCTTTATAGGCTTCATCTAGAAATTTCGATGCTTTGAAAATCCTGAAGAATTTCTTTTCCTTGGTGTCTTTCATCAAACGTTTAAGGCGTTTGTCGGAAAAGACTTCATTACCTTCAAAGTCAATTGTTCCGATTTTTACTTTTTTACCCTTTTCGATATTCAAAACCAGTATGACGTGATTTTTGGTAATGGTATCCACCACTTGGCTTACAGTAGTATTCACATTCAAAAATCCTTTTTCCTTAAAGTGACTAGCAATGATATTTTTGGTGTTGATAATGACATTTTCAGTAATGATTTTACCTCTTGCTAGTTTAATTTTGTCACGTATAGCATCTATCTCAGAGCGTTTTATGCCCTCAAATTTAAACTTGGATAATCGAGGTCTTTCCTCTAGGTATAGGGTAAAGAAAATGGAATTTCCTTGAATTGACTTGACTCGTATTTGAACATCTGAGAATAGACCTTGTTGCCATAATATGCGACTAGCCTTAGTGAGCTTATCGCCGGGAACCATAATTCTTGAACCAACTTCAAGAGTAGATAGTTGAATGAGTGTTTTATGGTCTAGAAATTTTGTGCCTTCTACATCAATGCCGCCTATGCTAAACTCTTTAGGATTGGAGTAGTCAAAATTTGTGCTAGACAGACTCACTTGAGCTATTGTAAAATGACTTATAAATAGACAAACTATAGATATGAGTATACTATTCTTAAGCATTTTCTTTTTCAATTTGTTCACTAGTTTTACCAAACCTTCTTTCTCTTTTTTGGTAGTTTGTAATTGCCTCGAAAAGATGTTCTCTTCTAAAGTCAGGCCATAATATTTCGGTGAAATATAATTCCGAATAAGCTATTTGCCACAATAAAAAATTACTAATTCGTTGTTCGCCACTTGTTCGTATTAACAACTCTGGGTCAGGAATATTGTGTGTGAATAGATGATTTTGTATGGTGTCTTCATTAATATCTTCACTTTTCAGTTCTCCTTCTTGTACTTTTTTAACGATACTTTTTACAGCCTGAGCAAGCTCTTTCTTTGAACTGTAGCTTAGTGCTAATACCAAAGTCATACGAGAATTATTAGCCGTTTTTTCTATTGTTGAATTGAGATTTTGAAGACATTTATCGGGTAAATCTTCTAAATTACCAATGGCTTGTAGTCTTATGTTATTATCCATTAGCGTTTTGGTCTCATCAAGAATGGTATTGACTAACAATTCCATAAGCGCATCAATTTCATTTTTGGGTCTATTCCAATTTTCTGAGGAAAAAGCGTAAAGCGTAAGGTATTTTAAGCCCAACTCTGCAGCACCTTCAACGGTATCTCTTACAGCCTTGACTCCTACTTTGTGCCCAAAAATTCTAATTTTAGACTGCTTCTTAGCCCATCTGCCATTACCATCCATGATAATAGCGACGTGTTGGGGTAAAGTGTCTTTGTTGATGTCAGTATGTTGAATCATCGATTAGTATTGACAGACTTTAGGTTTAGTGTAAATCTTGTATGAAAGTGTCAGTCCAGCGAAGTAATACCAATCGTTCCATAAGTTTTCATTAGCTCTGATTCTATTGGTATTGCCAGTCCATGTGGTAATATCTGCCCCTGGGTTACTAGCGATATAATTTTGAAGTGCGATACTTCTATCAGAAAGATTAGCAGCGTCTTCATTTTCCATAAAAAGATATTGTGGACTAGCATAAATTCCTCCGACATCATCGATGTAGTCGGTAAAGGTTTTACGTAAACCGTATTCAATGGCCATACTAAACCTATCACCTAAACTTGCTTTGAAACCCATACCAACAGGTATAGCGAATTGAATAAGCTGATAGGGGTCTTTCTCAGGATACTGACTAGAATACTGACCTTCTGTACCTAGCGGTTGTAGGTCTATCCATTCATTGTTGGTTTGATTTCCATCGTTGTCAAACGGTGTGTTTGTGTCAAACTTCCTAGCCTGAGGATTGAAGTTGAACATAGAAATTCCTGTAAAAATATAAGGAGTAAAAGGATATCTTAAATTGCCTGTTTCATAAGGAAAAAAGTTAAACTCTATAATGCCTGAAAGTTCATATATAGAAGATTTGAAATGTAAATTCCTGTTGAATTTAGCAGTATCCACATCATTGAGTTTGTCACTTCCTCTGAGCTCTCCTACTGATATACCTCCTCTTATTGCAAATCTTCTGTTTAGATTTGTTTTGTATTGTAAAGCTGTTGCTGGTCTTGCTAATCGAAGATGTTGATCGTTTAAATCTCCAATGTAATAAGAAGTGCCTAGCATTACACCTAATTCAGAATAAGGATCTATTCCTTGTGAAAAAGCACTGTACGAAGAGAAAGTTAATACAGAAAAAATAAAAATGATTAGTCTTTTCATCTAAATAATACGGTTATTAATACCTAACGCACAAATATAGGTATTTATGGTTTAATAGTGTTAATTTCTTTTGTCCTTACCCCACATTAGTTTTTCTCTAATGGTTGAAATAAAACTTTGCTTATCAAATTGTATTAATTTTACCTTATAATCAGCTTTTCGAATGCATAACTCCAATTCTGGACCTATAGCTCTAGAACGGCTATCTAGTGCTACCAAAGCAAGTTCATCACGTTCAGAAACTTTTAAGGTAATTTTTGATTCGTCAGAAACTATAATAGGACGTACATTTAAATTGTGTGGAGCAATAGGAGTAATAATAAAATTATTTGTGCCTGGAAGTACAATAGGACCGCCACAACTTAGAGAATAGCCTGTTGAACCAGTAGGACTAGAAATAATTAGCCCATCTGCCCAGTAGGTATTAATAAATTCATCGTCTAGATAGGCATGAACACGAATCATAGACGAGGTGTCTTTTTTCAGTACAGTAACTTCATTAAGTGCAAAGTTGGTATCACCAAATAAATTATTCTCACTTTCTAATTGCAATAAGGTTCTTTGCTTGATGTTATATTCACCTTTTAGCAAGTGATTGATAGCGTATTCTATTTGATCGGTAGAAACACTTGAGATAAATCCGAGTGTTCCTGTGTTAATTCCTAAAATTGGAATGTCAGAATCTCTAACAAAGGTAATTGCTCCAAGTAAAGTGCCATCACCACCAATACTTAATAAAATATCGGCTTTTTCTTTTAATTCTTGTGGTGTTTCGAAAGTTTCAAACTCTTTTTTGAAGTCAATATCTACTAGATTATCATAAAATTGATTTTCTATGATTAATTTAACATTTTCTTGTTCTAGCTTATTGACTAAATGCTGAACATATTTTGCTTTAGCGGAATTAAATTGTGTGCCAAAAAGTGCAATTCTCATTATTAAAATGGATTTGAAAAATGGATATAAAAATCCCATTCATTGAGATGGTTTCTACTGTATTCTAGTCGCAAGAGTTTGTCATAATATGTTACAAAATCAAGACTGATACCTTGACTAAACAAGAAGGTATTGTTTAAGGCGTTTTGCTCTGCGTATTGATTGTCAATGACTACTCCCATATCAGCAAATATACTGAAGTAAAAAGAATAATAGCTTTTTTTGAATTGTTCCATTTTCAAATATGGAACATCTAATTTTTGCTTAGGTACTAGTTCGTACTTAATAGCTGTTTTAGCCATAGCATAATGTTCTCCATCAATTACATAATATTCGTAGCCTCTGAGGTAATCTTCAAAACCTAATGATTCGTTTAAAATGTAAGGAAGTGTCGTATTAGTTTGCGCTTTTGCTTTAATGCTATTGCCTATGAACCATCTTGGCTTTAGTACAAAATGATTTTCTGTTTTAGCGATAATTTTAAAGTTATTGAAGTCGGTGTTTCGACCTCTATGAGCAGAAATTAATACTTCATTAAAAGAACCTTTTGTTGGATATGAACTAGAATTTCTTTTTTCGTTTTCATACTGATACTCTAGTGTAGAAAATTCAAATTCATGTTTATCATTTCCTAAAAAATTAGGGTTTAATGTTTGAATATCTTCGGGAATTTCAAACCATGAATGTTTTATGCTCAGTCTGTGGGTTAGGTTTAAATCCTTTTTATATTGGAGTGTAAAGGCACTATTCCAATTTAAAAAATGTTGGTCGTCATAGCTCTCATACAACAAGGTATTATCTATTGTTTTATAGTGAAATTGCTTCATTCTAAACAATTCTACATTGAGTATTGTTCCTAGTGTTTTGCTTTTGTTGATGTAAGGAATATCGTATTCAAATAAATAATGTTCTTTATAGCCTTTTCTAAATTTTAGTTTTAAGAGTTCATTGCGCCCTCTGAAATTGTACCAATTGAGAAAAACACCATAATTAAGTCTAGAAAAATCAGTGTAATTGGAGTTTTTTAAGCTATCCCAAAAAACGTTAAAATTACGTTCAGAAATTTCTAAAATCGGATAAGGCCAAACATACCAACGTTCTACAACTTCAATGGTTACATCAATCTCATTTTGATTGTAAGAGGGGACAATGTCCACAAAGTTGAAGAGCCATTGACTGCCAATGTTTAACTCACTTTGTTTGAGTTTTTCGTTAAATTCTTTAAGTGTCAAGGAATCACCGATTTGGAAGGACAATTCTCTCAAGACCGTTGCTCTTTTGGTTACCTTATTACCTTCTATTTCAATAGAGTTTACTCTAAACACCTCTTGAGAATAAGAGGTAAAAGCAATAATTACTATTAAAAATGTTAGGATTAGTCGCATTAGGGGTTGAGGTACCTCATTAATAAATCGTATCTATCGCCAAGATTATCTTCACTCTCTGACTGATTATAGCTTGCAGCTACAGTATATTTGTACCGTTCGAAAGTCTGAATGACTGGAGCGATGTCTATAATGTTAAGTTTTAGTGTAATTTTAATAACATCTCTATCGTCAACGTCGGTAATATAAGCACTCAATATACGCGCTCCGTTACTTTCTACAATTTGAGCAATTTCACTCATAGAGTATTCTTTTTTCATCATTTCTAAGATGATAACACCACCACTTTCTTGAATAGCTACAATTGATGCCAAAGAGCTTATAATGGATTCATAAGTTATACAGCCAATGTATTTTCCACTAGCTAACATAGGTAGCAAACTCAGCTTATGTTCGTCCATATAGTTAATGACTTCAAAAACATCTTTACCCAAAGGCATAAAAATTTGTTGTATCTTATCCTTTATACTATCTAATTTATTGTTTTCATCGTGCATTCCCCAGATGTCTTCCTCCGAGATTACGCCTAGAAGTTCATTATTGGATAAGATAGCTATATGAGAAAGATGATATTCTTGCATAATAGCTAACGCTTCAGCTCCAGAATATTCTAGGGTGATGGTTTGTATTTCCTTAGATATGAGTTTTCTTGTAATCATAACACTTGGCAAACATAGTATTTTTACCTTTGTCCCCGTATTTATAATCTCATCTATTAATGACAAAGTTAAGTGTAAACATTAATAAAATTGCAACAATTCGTAATGCACGTGGGGGCAATATGCCTAATGTTTTAGAAGCTGCTATTAATTGCGAACGCTTTGGCGCTGACGGTATTACGGTACACCCTCGTCCTGACGAAAGACATATTACTTATAATGATGTACGTCAAATAGCCCCAATTGTTACGACAGAATTCAACATTGAAGGTTATCCTTCAAAGTCTTTCATTGATTTGGTGCTGTCTGTAAAACCACATCAAGTGACCTTAGTTCCCGACGCACCCGATGCCATAACTTCTAATGCTGGCTGGGATACGCTTACTCATCAGTCTTTTTTGAAATCCATTATATCAGATTTTAAAGGTGCTGGAATTCGTACATCTTTATTTGTTGAAGCTGAACCTAAGTATATAGAGGGAGCTAAGGCAATTCAAACTGACAGAATAGAACTTTATACAGAAAGCTATGCTCAACATTTTGCCATAAACAAAGTAAAAGCAGTTAAGCCATTTGTAGAGTCGGCTATTTTAGCAAAAGAACTAGGATTGGGCATAAATGCTGGACACGATTTGAATTTAGAAAACCTCAATTACTTTGCTCTTTCTGTTCCTTGTTTAGACGAAGTATCTATAGGTCATGCTCTAATTTCAGATGCATTATATTTGGGTTTGGAAAAGACTATAGAGAGTTATAAAAATTGTTTGAGAAAGTGAAGCTGTTTTCTAGAGTTTTAGGGGAGGGACAACCATTACTTATTATTCATGGACTATTCGGTATGTCCGATAATTGGCAATCTTTAGCTAAACTGTTTGCTGATTATTTTGAGGTACACCTCATTGACCAACGTAATCATGGACGTTCTCCTCACGCAGATGAATTTTCTTATTTGCACTTATCTAATGACTTACATCAATACATTATAGATAATCAATTGAATGATGTCATTATCATAGGTCATTCATTAGGCGGTAAAACGGCTATGCAATTTGCAGTAAGTTATCCTGAATTTTTATCCAAGTTAATCATAGTTGATATCTCACCACGTTTTTATCCCATACATCACGATAAAATTATTGAAGGTCTAAAAATGCTCGACTTTTCAATTCTAAAATCTCGCTCTCAGGCTGATGCCGTTTTATCTGAGTACATTGAAGAGGGCGATGTCCGTCAATTCTTATTGAAAAGTATGTATTGGAAAGAAAAAGGGCAATTAGACTTTAGATTTAACCTAAAATCCATTTCACAAAATATTTCTAATGTTGGAGAGGCTTTGGATAATGAAGCAATCTGCTCCATACCTACCTTATTTATTAAAGGGGGAAATTCCAATTACATAAACGATGATGATGAAGACCTAATCTTCAAGCATTTTACAGATGCCGAAATACAAACAGTAGATGAGGTAGGGCATTGGCTTCACGCCGAAAAACCTCAAGAATTTTTTGAAATGACTGTTCGCTTTTGCCTCTAGTTATTGTACAACGAATTTTATACGCTTATTAGCAAATTCTATAAAGTATAAACCTGCTTTCAGACTCTTCTTTATTTCTATTTTGTTCAATCCATTGGTCATAGTTACATAATCTGTAACGATAGTCTTGCCTTGAATATCGATAATCTGATACTCCATATTTACAGATTCTTGACCAAATAGCTGTAATGTAAACCTACCATTATTTGGATTAGGGTAAACTTGTATCTTTTGTGTTTTTAACTCATCAATTGAGGTAGAAGTACAAACAAATTCACAAGCGACCAATGAAGAATAAGTACCACTTCCGTCCATAGGGTCTATACAAGCTTCACCAACGCAGTTATAAGAAGGCTCCACTTGATTTTCCAATTCGTTCATTCGTTGATGAAATTCTTGATAAAACTGATTGGCAATATTTGCATCGTGAATAATCATAGTATTTTCATCGTTGTTAGTTTCTGCTGCACCAGACCAATTGTGAGAACCAGTAATAACTAGTGGGTCGGAGTCTGTATTGGCATGATCTACGATACAGTACTTGTGGTGAAAGCTATCCCCAAAGCCTTGATGGGACATCACATTGATACCTAAATCTAATAGGTCATCGTACTCTGAGCCTTGAGTATTTACTTGCTCAATTATTCCATTAACTTCGACACCATCATCGTATCTTTCGACAATTGTATTGGCCAATTGATTGTTTGTAAATACTAATAAAGCAAAGTCAATTTCTTCATCGGCAGTTTTAAGAGCGTTTGAAATATTTAGGGTTGTATTATCGGAAGGCGAGAAATAGACCTCAAACTGATTGCCGTTGACAATAAATTGGTGAGGCGTATTGTTTGATTTATCACTTCCAAATTTAGCGTTAGTTTCGTCTGGCTCATCACCATCGCTACCCCACATTTCATTAAATTCTAACTCGTACGTTCTTGCTACAGATTGATCTTGAACCATTATGATATGATTTGGGTCGTTAAAAATCTGTTCGGAAGTCCAATTAGTTGAACCGCTTAACACCCAAGTGCTATCGGCAACATCAGCATCAATAACAATAAATTTGTTGTGCATAATTCCCATAACTTCAGGTCTTTCTAAAACAGGGATATTATCATTCAAACTTCCTAATGCCATTGTAGCAGTAGATTCACAGGTGATGTATCTTATCCTAACGCCTCTTTCATAGGCATCGTTAATGGCTGAGGTAATCATAGCATCAGAATGATTATATATAGCTATGTCTAGTGTGTGCATAGCTTTATCAATGTATGCTTTGATAGAGTCATTAGTATATACCCCTGAGGTTTGAGCATTTTCTATGGTTGCTACATTTGTATCAACAGAATTGTTGAAGCATAGTCGGATTTTTCCTGATGAAGTCGATTGGGTAGCAAAGGCATATAGTGCTGAATAGGCATTTTCTTCTTCCGTATTAGAAAAGGCTTGAACATAATATATTGTTCCAGCTTCTAAGTTTTCTAAACTAATAGTGTGTTCAAGAGAAGTTAGGTTGTCAGGGTCGTTTATTTCACCCAATTCCAATTCGGGAGTTAATCCATAAGACACATTAGAGTAACTTTCTAAGTTAGTGCTCCAATTGACATCAAAACTTGATGTTGTAATGTTGCTTTGGGTGACTGCAGAACTAAAGCAAATTTCGCCAGTATATTCAAAGTCATTTTCATCTCTTATGAGTAATTGATAGCCATCAAATCCTGTAAACGAATATTGTGAAGAAATAGCAGTCATTTTAACTGGACAAGATGGGATTAGCGTATTTTCTAAACTACTTCCTGCCTTGATATAAATTATACCGCTTTGCCCATCTGAAGAAAAATTATGAGTACCCACACTAAAAACTTGTCCTGCATTTTCAAACACAACATTTTCGATACTAACAAGTTCGGATTCTGTATCCTCACCGATTTGATTTGGGGTTATGAGTTGAGGGTTAATGCTATATCCACTTCCGTGATTTGTTAAGTCATTAACGGGCTGAACTTCAAGTAATCCGTTATAATCTACAAGTACACCCGTAACTGTAATGCTATCGCCTCTATTGACTCCTCCCATTACTTCAGGGTCATAAATAGCTAAAGCTGCAGTAGCATCTTCTATATATCGGATAGGGCTACCCAATTCATCACCATTGGTTACAATACCACTTATAGTGACAGTTGCCCCTTCACCTTGAGTTCGAGCAGTTGCTATATCTTGAGAGTATAGGTTAAGTTGTAATCCAATACATCCAATTAAAAAGAATATTTTTTTCATAATGTTTAAGTTAGAAAGTCAATTTTGCTGATAAATTAATTCTTCTGCCCATTCCAAAGAATACGCCAGCAGACTTGGCATCAAATTCAGCGTATTCTGCATTGTATGAGTCGTTGTTTTGAGCATCTGAAATATACACTTCGTTAAGGGCGTTAAGAACACTTAAACGAAAGTTGATTTTGCTTTTTTTATTCAATTTTAGGGTGTAACCAGCATGAAAATCTACCAAAGAGTAAGCTGGTATTTTCCATGATTCTCGCCCTGCATTTTCACCATCTAAAGAAAGTGGGTCGAAGTCAGAGTAGTAATCGTCAAAATATGTTCCTCTAACTTTTAAGTAGATGTGATCTAGTGGTTCATAACGTAGGCTCATTCCAAACTGTGTTTGTGCAGCATCACCTACATGCACTCCTACAGCATCAAATGATTCGACCACTTCATTTCCAAAATCATCAATAATAGCATTGTTATTATCATCATAAAAACGAACACTATCTTTAGATTGCCATGTCCAATCTCCTAAGGACATTAGCCCTTCTAGTGTGATTTTGTCGTTAAGTTTATAAGCAAAATCCATTTCAATACCTTTGTGTAATGCATCCATACCATTGATGTTAGCTCTAATAGGCTCATCATCAAGCATTATGGTAACCCCACCATTAGACGGTTTATTTTCCCATTGTGTAAAATATCCATTGACATTGGCAGAAAAAGATCGAGAACGGAAAGAATATCCTCCTTCTACAGCTTTTACAATTTCGTTTTCTATATCACGATACAAGTTGTTGGAGTAATCGTAAATATTATTAAAACGAGGAGCTTTGGAAATGTAACCAATATTGAAAAAGACGTTGTTATTAAAGTCTATGTTATAATTCGCTCCTAGCTTAATTGTTTTGCCTCTTATCCACTTCCATGATGTTTCTTGCTGTCTTGCCTCAGGCGAGTTCATAGTATATGCTACACCATTGTGAACAATAGTATCTTCTTGCATAGTTTTTACAGCACCAACAATATTGCCATTTTCGTCATATACTATTTCAGTAAAGACAGAAGTTCCTAAAGCCTCTACGTAGGTTGTGTCATCTAATACGAGGTCTTTCTTTTTGAAATAGTCAATTCTTTTGTTTGCCGAATTTGAGCCTGAAATGTTTAAAAATGCACTTAACTTATCATCGCTATATTCTAGCTGAGAAAATAACCCTGACCATTTAACAACACCATCATTGTGATAGCCAACTCTATCGCCAACTCTTTTAATTTGACTTTCTTGAAGTAAATTGTTGCCTTCGTCAATAGCATAGTCACCACCTAATAAATCATAAACTTCTCTGTAATGTTCACCTTTATAATAACGTAAATCGATACCCCCTGATAAAGTGAATAACTTATTAAGCTGATAATTTGCAGTAGATAAAGCACCATACCAATAATGATTATTTCTAGAACTATACAGATAGGTGTCTGAGGCTTTTTCTGTTGAATTATATAATGGATTTATATTATTTCTATTGAAATCGTAAGCATCTTGAAAATTGTATTGCCCCAATGAGTCTAGATTATTGGTGTTGCTACTTAGATTAGTACCTCCACCTTGACCTATTGATACATAAGCAATATTTGAGATGTATAGTTTGTCGTTAACTGCCCAAAAATCACGTAGAGAAAATTGAGGTTTGTGGTAGTAATTTTTCTTCGAATTTAAGGTTTCTAAATTAGAAACAGTATCCCCATTGGAGTTAAGTTCCCATCGGTTTAAGTTTCCCCAATGCTTATTATAGTTAATGCCTTTGTCTGAATATTCTCCAAACAAAGTATCATTGATGCCTAAATCATTGGCATATTCGCTAGAATAGGTTGCGATATCACTTTTGTAGGAGCGTTGTCCGTGTTGTTGAGGTGCGCCAAGTGCTGACAAGCTGAGTGTATGCTTTCCTAAGCTCTTTTGTACTTTGGCATAATAGAAAAAGCCTTCGCTAAATGTCTCTTCCACAAAACCACGACCTCTTTTATACGAACCTGCAAAGGTGAATCCCCAGCCGTTTTTCAATTTGCCTGAATTGTAGCCTATAGACGTTCTTAATTTTCCATAAGAGTCTACTTCTTGTTTGAAACTTCCACCTTTTCTGCTATCAATACCTTTAGTAAGTAAGTTCATAGTACCACCAACTGATGGAATAGCTATTTTAGATGCTCCAAGACCTCGCTGTACTTGTATATTACTGGTAACGGCATCTAAGCCAAACCAATTGGACCAATACACCCAGCCGTTTTCCATATCGTTAACGGGAATACCATCAATCATTACCGCTACATTACGTTGGTTAAACCCTCTGATTGTTATTCGTGCATCACCATCGCCACCACCTTGTTGAGTGGCATAAACGCCAGGCGTAGAGTTTAGCACCATTGGAATGTCTTGTGAAGCTAATTCTTCGTTAATCTTTTTTAGTGGAATAGTAGAAAAAGCTACAGGTGTTTTTCTATCAATAGCCACATCTGCAACAACTTGTACTTCATTTAAAAGAATAGTATTCAATTTGATATCTAACTTAATGGGCTTACCGTTAAGGGTTAGTTTTTTTATTACTTTTTCGTAGCCTACATAGGAAAATGTCACCTCTATAGATTCTTTACTAGTCACAAAGGCAAAATTTCCATCAAAGTCACTAATAATTCCTTTTCCATCGTAGGCTATTGTTGCTCCAAACAAAGGGTCGTTGGTAGTATTATCAGTTATGGTTCCACTCACACGCGTTTGCGCCAAAGCACCTACTGTTGATGCTAAAAAGAACAATAAGATCAGTTGAAGTTTCATTGAATAATAAATAAAAAAAAGTGCTGATAGATTTCTATCAGCACTTTAAATTAGAAGTTTTAGTTTATGACAATTGAGCTATTCTTGATGCTATTGTCTTCAAATATTATAGTCAAACTATAAATACCACTATTTATATTGTGAGTGTGGATATAAGCTTGTGAATTTGAATGAGTGTAATTTAAATTAACTTTTTGTCCAAGAGCGTTAATCAATTCAAAAGATTTAATGGCTTTGTTAGCACTTACATTAATAGTTTGCATGTTTGTCGCTGGATTAGGATAGAGAACAAAAGAAGTTGATTTGTCTTCAATAGAAGAAGGACTTCCAGAATAACAATCACATTCATGAGTGCCAAGGTTTGTCCATGTGTCAATGGATAATGAATCCCATTCAGCAGTTGGGTTAAATAGAACGGGGTTAGTTGTTACACCTAATTTAATACTTGCTTTTCTTACGAGCGTATGGTTTTTAGTCCACCATGCGCCACCATTGGCATCAGTAAATCCAGCAGTAGCATCATCAGTCCAACCACCACCTGGGTTTTCGCCAAGTTTTCCGATAATATCAACTATAGCACCATTTTTTGAAAGAGTTATAGCATCATTTCCATTCATGGATAACGGATTTGGATATTCAGGAGGACAAACTTGATCTGCAAGATCATAAAGTGCTGGATCAATTAAACCAAATCCATCATCAACGGTTTCACCATTAGTTACAATAAATGTTTGATATGGTTCTAAGCTTCCATTTAATGTTAATCCATCACCTTCAGGATTACTATTTCCGTTTGAATATCGATGAATAACGTAGGCACTTAGATCAATAGTTTGACTTGTAGGGTTGTAGACTTCAAGAGCTTTGTTTTGAGAACTTCCTTCAACATATTCTGAAAAGAAAAGCTCAGAGCAATCTTGTGCTATAAGGCTAAAAGAAGATAATGTTAAAATAAAAGATAAAATTGATTTCATAAATGTGGGTATTTTGTTAAGTGCTTCAAATTTAGTTTAAATTTCCATTATTTTAAGAAGAAATTCAATGCAATTATAAAATTATCATTTTTTTCATATTGCGAACTATAATTTTACGTTATCATTGAATAAATTTTAACTTACAAATTGTATATATTTACAAAATAGAAATCACTCAATGTCTGATAGTTTAGTCATAATACCCACCTACAATGAGAAAGAAAACATTGAACGAATAATTCGAAAAGTTTTTTCGCTAAGTCTTCCTTTCGACGTTTTGATTATAGACGATGGTTCGCCTGATGGTACAGCAGATATTATTAAAGGTCTACAACAGGAATTTAATGGACTCTTTATTGAAGAACGTCAGGGTAAATTAGGGCTAGGTACAGCATACATCCACGGATTTAAATGGGTGTTGAATAGAGATTATGATTTTGTATTTGAAATGGATGCTGACTTTTCGCATGACCCAGACGATTTATTACGATTATATTCCGCTTGTAAAAATGACGGCAAGGACTTAGCTATAGGTTCGCGTTACACCAACGGAGTCAATATCGTGAATTGGCCTATGAGTCGATTGTTAATGTCATTTTTTGCTTCTAAATATGTCAAGTTTATAACTGGTCTTCCCATTAATGATTCAACAGCAGGTTTTATCTGTTACAGACGCCACGTTTTAGAAACCATAAACCTCGATAAAATCAAATTCGTAGGTTATGCCTTTCAAATTGAAATGAAATTCAAGACATGGAAGTCTAATTTTGATATTGTTGAAGTTCCGGTGATTTTTACCGACAGAAAAGAAGGTAATTCTAAAATGGATACCTCAATTTTCTTTGAAGCATTTATTGGTGTTATTCAAATGAAAATTTCTAGTCTATTTACTAAATTCAAACAAAAGCCTTTATATGAATAGCACTTTAATTCGCAATGCCCATATAATCAATGAAGGGAAAATTTTTCTTGCAGATGTGTTCATTCAAAACGGTTTAATTGCTCAAATTGGACATTCATTAGACGTTCAAGCAGATGAAAATATTGATGCTGAAGGAAAGTATTTAATACCTGGTATTATTGATGACCAAGTTCACTTTAGAGAGCCTGGATTGACTCACAAAGCAGACTTATATACCGAGTCCAAAGCTGCAGTAGCAGGAGGTATTACTTCATTTATGGAAATGCCAAACACCAAACCTCAAACTCTTACTCAGGAGCTTTTGGAGCAGAAATACCAAAGAGCCAAAGAAGTATCATTAGCTAACTACTCCTTTTTTATGGGAGCTTCTAATGATAATTTGGAAGAAGTTCTAAAGACAGACCCAAAAAATGTTGGTGCAATCAAAATATTTATGGGTTCTTCAACAGGTAATATGCTCGTTGATGACAAAAGCGTATTAGAAAACATTTTTGAAAAATCAAAAATGTTGATTGCTGTACACTGCGAAGATGAAGCTACGATACAACAGAATACAGCTCATTATAAATCCATTTACGGTGAAGATGTGCCTATCGAAATGCACCCAAAGATAAGAAGCGATGAAGCGTGTTATAAATCCTCATCAATGGCTATTGAATTAGCTAAAAAACACGATACCAGATTACATGTTTTTCACTTATCTACTGCTAAAGAAATGGAATTGTTTAGAAATGATATTCCATTAGAAGAAAAACGGATAACTGCTGAGGCGTGCATCCATCATTTATGGTTTGATGACAGCCAATATGCTGATAAAGGAACTCTTATAAAGTGGAATCCTGCGGTAAAGAGTAAAGCTGATAAAGAGGCTGTTTTTCAAGCCTTGTTGGATGATAGGATTGATGTAATAGCTACTGATCACGCCCCTCATACTTTGGAAGAAAAGAACAATACTTACTTCAACGCTCCCTCTGGCGGCCCTCTTGTACAACATGCCTTAGTGGTGATGCTAGAGCTTTATCATCAAGGTAAAATAAGGTTAGAGAAAATAGTCGAGAAAATGTGTCATGCCCCTGCTATTTGTTTCCAAGTTGAAAACAGAGGATTTATCAGAGAGGGATATGCAGCAGATTTAGTACTTTTTGAAATTGACAACCCTTGGGAAGTCAATAAAGATAATATTTTGTACAAATGCGCTTGGTCTCCATTTGAGGGAATTACCTTTCAGTCAAAAGTAACACACACTTTGGTTAATGGTCATTTGGCTTATAAAAATGGAATTTTTGATGAATCCCAAAAGGGTCATCGATTAACTTTTGATAGATAAAAAAAGGGGCCTAAGCCCCTTTAATTTTTTGGTGTGAAACGGATTACTCAGTCACTTCCTCTTCGGTAGCAGTAGAGTCCATTTCAGAAGCAGTAGAGTCCATTTCTACTGTTTCTACGCTAACTTCCATAGTGTCAACAACTTCTTCAGTAGCAGCTTCTTTTTGGTCAGCAGGAGCACCACAAGCTACTAAGCCCATAAAAGCAATTGCCGAAACATAAACTAAATTTTTCATTGTGTGTGTTTTTTTTAATTAAATAATTTACAAATATACTCTTATTAGCGTATCAAATTACTTCATTACCTTTGAAAAATGAAAAATACCTTGTTAATAATTTTTATTGTGGTAATTCAATCCTGTTCTGGCGGTTCAAATCTAAAAAGAACAGACGTCATATCTTCTGATGATATGGTTACAATTTTAACCCAAAGGCAACTTATTGTATCGGAGTTAAACACCTTTCAATATCAAGGTGATTTTTCAAAATTTCATATAGATTCATTAATGTCAGACTGTTACCTTTCTTTAGGTTATTCTAAAGATGAATTTGATAAGAGTTGGAATTATTATACCACCCATGCCAACGAAGAATTGTTAGTGATTTTTGACAAGGTATTACAAGAATTACAACTTTTAGAGGAGAAATCTAAGAATTAGTGTGTTCTTCTAAAAACCATTGACTATATCGCTTGATACTATCTTCGATAGGGATGAATTCATAATCCAAGGCATCTACAATTTTTTGGTTTGAAAAACTTTTGTTTTTCATAGCCGTATTTGCTGTTTCTTTAGTGACTAATGGACTTTTGTTGGTAATTATAGACTTCAGCCATTCTACTCGCCAAGCGACTTCCTTTAAAAAAGGTGTAACTTTAATATGGGGTTTTGGTTTATTAAGGGTTTCTGCTATTGTATCGAAAACTTCCCTATACTTCATCTGTCCAGCATTAATTATGAATCGTTCGTTTTTGATATCGCTATTTAACAATTTAATTAGGCATTCAGCCACATCTAAAACATCGACATAACCAGTACTTCCGGTGCTATAAAATTTTAAACCACTCCATACTTTTTCAAACATTTGAGAGCTTCCTTTTGTCCAGTCTCCAGGTCCTAAAATGACCGATGGATTGACAATAACTGAATTCAATCCTTCTTCTATACCACGCCAAACCTCTTGCTCAGACAAATATTTGCTTATGGCGTATTGTGTATTTGATTTACTTTCTTTCCAATAATCATCTTCTGTTCTAACTTTATTTTCTTCGACACTGCCTAGAGTAGCAATAGAACTGATATAGCCTAACTTTTGGATGTTATGTTCTAGGCATAGATTAACAATATTTGCAGTGCCCTCCACATTTTGACTCATCATTTTTTCAAAATCTTTTGGGTTGAATGAAACAATAGCCGCACAATGTATGACTGTTTGACAATCTTTTATACCTTCTTCTAAGGAAAATAGGTCCAATAAATCGCCATCTATCCATTCTATGGATTGTAATAAATCTACTTTATTGTAATGAGAAAAGATATTTTCAATGACAGTTAAGGAACTTTCTTTTCTTTTCAAAGCCTTGACTTTTTGCCCATTTTCGGTCAATTTTAGGAGTATATGTGCCCCAACTAAACCCGTTCCACCTGTTAAAAATATCATCGAGAACAAAGGTAGACAAAAAATAGCCCCATTGTTTTACATATATTTATATTTGCCTTAAAGAAATAACAAAAATGAACTTTGTAGAAGAATTAAAATGGAGAGGTATGATTCATGATATCATGCCGGGTACTGAGGAGCAATTACAAAAAGAAATGACAACTGCTTATATTGGTTTTGACCCTACCGCAGACTCTTTACACATTGGTTCATTAGTTCAGATTATGATTTTGGTTCATCTTCAACGTTGTGGTCATAAGCCCATAGCATTGATGGGAGGAGCAACGGGTATGGTTGGTGACCCCTCAGGTAAGTCAAAGGAAAGAAATATGCTTTCAGAAGAAGTTTTACAACATAATTTAACATCTGTTCAGAAACAAATGGAACGATTTTTGGACTTCGATTGTGGTGAAAATTCTGCTGAAATCGTCAATAATTACGATTGGTTTAAAGACTTTAGTTTTTTAGACTTTATAAGAGAAGCTGGTAAGCATATCTCTATCAACTATATGCTAGCTAAAGATTCCGTAAAATCTCGTCTGGAAACGGGTATGAGCTTTACCGAATTTAGTTATCAATTGGTTCAAGGCTATGACTTTTATTGGTTATTCAAAAATAAAAATTGTAAAATACAATTAGGGGGTTCAGACCAGTGGGGCAACATCACTACGGGAACAGAGTTCATAAGACGAAAAGATGGTGGCGAAGCCTTTGCTGTTACTACGCCACTATTAAAAAAAGCTGATGGGGGAAAATTTGGAAAGACTGAAGAAGGAAATGTATGGCTAGATAAACGACTAACATCGCCTTATAAGTTTTACCAATTTTGGTTAAATTCTTCTGATGAAGATGTTAAAAACTACATTCGTATTTTTACGCTAATGACAAAAGAAGAAATAGAGCAGCTTGAACAACAGCACGATGAAGCACCACACCAAAGATTACTCCAAAAAACCTTAGCTGAAGACATTACTAAACGTGTGCATTCAGAAGATGATTTAAAAGCAGCAGTTACAGCTTCCAATATTTTATTTGGTAAATCTACTTCTGAAGATTTAATGTCTTTAGATGAAGATACATTTCTTTCTGTTTTTGATGGTGTCCCACAATTTGAAGTCAGTGCCTCGGATTTAGAAACCGATATTTTTGACTTTTTGGCTGAAAAAACTCAAGTGTTTGCCTCTAAAGGAGAAGCTAGAAGAATGATTCAGAGTAGTGCTGTCAGTATCAATAAAACAAAAATTTCTGCTGATAAGCAACTATCTTCAGACGAATTGATTTCAAATAAGTATTTACTTATTCAAAAAGGAAAAAAGAATTACTATTTAATAAGTGTGGCATAATTATTTTGCCAAAATAAAGTTGCCTGTTTTTCGTCCTATTACATTACTTTCTAGAAATTGATAGTTGACTTTGTATGAATATACTCCAATAGGGCAAATTTGACCTTTATATTTTCCATCCCAACCAATTTTATTATCGAAAGTTTCATAAATGCGTTCGCCCCATCTATCAAAAATTTGAAGGTGATAGTTTAAATAGTCACAATTTTGTAGGCTAAGAAAACGGTCATTTATTTCATCTTGATTTGGAGTAAAACAATTGGGAAAGAAAAGTTCACAACGGCAAAAGTATTTAACGATTAAGTCATCTTTCAATTTTTCGCACGATGAAGATACTTCTACCCAATAATTGCCGAGTTTGTTAATGGTGTAGTTAGCTTTGTTGTTGCCATCTTGCCACAAATATTTTGCATTTTCATTACTAACATCAAAATGAACCTCAAAGCCTATGGTATCATCTTCGCATAATTCGATGTCTTCTCCTAAGTTTAATTGTAAGCGAGGATATACACTAATTTCAATACTATCTCTAAGAATTTTACATTGGTTGCTTATCCTTACATGATATAAGCCTGCTTCGTTGACATCTAGACTGCTTCCTTTACTGCCATCACTCCAAAGAATATTTACATTAGGACTAATCACTCTCAAGGTATGTGACGTATTAAAACAGATAGTAGTGTCTTGACCCAAGTCAACATATATCGAATCAAAATGATTTATCTGAATAGTATCAGCTATAACTTCACAGTGGTTTTTTATTTGTAGCCAATACATACCTTCTTCACTGGCTGTAAATGTTTCAGAAACAGAGCCATTGTGCCATAAGTATTGAATTTCATCGGTATTAATTGTTGGTATTATGACCATCGTATCTCCACTACAAAAGCTAGTGTCTGAACCTAAGTCAAGAGTTAGCGGTGCAATTAGATTTAAATGTATCGTGTCACTAGTGGATAAACATTCGTTGAATTCTTTTAACCAGATAACCCCAGCTTGTCCAGTTGTGAGTTGATTCCCATTACTACCATTACTCCATAAATAATTTACATCCGTATTTGTTGTGTTTAGGGTTATAGTTTCACCAGTGCAAATGCTAGTATCATTACCTAAATTAGTAGTCAATAAGCTATCAACTTGTTTATAATTTACAATGATGGTGTCATAGTGGTACGCCATGGTTGAGGTTTCTGCTATGTAATAGCTTTGCTTCATCCAATAAGTTCCCTCTTCATAAGCGTAAAAAATACTATCTGTTGAGCCATCTTGCCACAAACAATTGGCGTTTTCTTGTCGCAAAGGTTTAAGGATAATAGTATCTCCTTGACATATACTTGTGTCTTGTAGGTTGGAATATGGATATACTGAAACATCTTCAAGAAAGTAGTATAAACAACTGAGTGGTACATTAAAGAAAGGGTCATCGAATACTGTATCAGTATCAAAATTACCAATGGTAATATAACTTTCTCCACCATTTGCTCTAAAAACTCCTTTTACTTCTACCCATTCTGAGGTATTTGAAAGAGTCTGATTGGTTAATATTTGAGCAGAAACACTTGAGGAAAGATAATTGTATAACTCAACATCGCTAACAAAAGCACCTAGTGAGTTCAAAAAAAAAGGATTTTGTGCTGATGGACAAACGTAAAATGAAAGATGATAAAGTTTGTCTTGAATAAGTGGTTCTGTAAACTCTACTTTGATATACTCTTTATAATTATGTCCATATGCGCCACTATATGCTCTTATGCCTGTATATCCGTTGCCTGTTCTTGCTGTTCTGTATCCAAAATTATTTTGTGGTACACATAAAAAGCAAGAGTCCGCTCCAACATAGATAAAAGTAGTCAGACTGTCAAATAGAGAAGGAGACATATTATCGAAAATCCAATAGTTTTCGGTATAGTAGAAGTCGGCAGTATTGATACTTTTCCAATCATCATATATTCCAAAGGATTGATTTAAATAATAAGGACCAGGAAGGACAAAGGAAGTGTCAAATTCTTCAAAGCTAGGATTGGGGATAAGGTTTTGTCCTTTAATTTGACTGAAACATAAGAATGCCATTATAATAATTATCAAATTATAATGTTTTGCTATTCTTATCATAAAAATTTATTTTTTCTAAATCATTTTAGCAGATTAATTATGCCTTTTTCAACTTTAAGTCGATTAATATGATTTTTAGGAAGTTCAAAAAGATAGGTCAATTTATAAGTGTAAACACCTGATTGCACGTACTCATTTTTGAATTTGCCATTCCAACTATTTTTTAATTCATTCGATTCAAAAATAAGTTGCCCCCATCGATTAAATATTTGCAAATGGTAGTATTCGAATTCACACGAACTAAATATTGAGAAGTTATCGTTTTTTAAATCTCCATTTGGGGAAAAAGAATCTGCTATGTATATATCACAATAACATTTTTGAGAAATTAGTATGTCAGATGATAGTTTATTACATTCGCTTTCGACTTCTAATTTATAATACCCTGGTTCTGTTATAGATTTGGTTGAACTTGTTGTGTTGTCAGACCACCTATAGCTAAAGTATTGGTTGTTAGGAAAATCAAAATTTAAAGAATAGGTAGAGTCTTTGCAATACGTAAAATCATTTCCTAAATGAATGTCCGGTAAATTTGGAATGACATCTACTTTTATACTATCTGAAGTTTTATCACATAGATTTTCAACTACAACCCAATATTCTCCTTCGATAGTAACAATATAGGCACTTCCGTTATAATTGTCTTGCCATAAATACTTAGTAATATTAGGCGACTCTACATCCAATTTGATTGATGTACCTAGACATATTGCTGTATCATTACCTAAATCGATTTGTATTTTATCCATAACAGAAATGTTTATGGTGTCTTTATAGCATCTGCCCGACTCAAACCAATATATTCCACTTTCTTTGACTGTAAGTGTAGGTAAAGTAGAACTATCATTCCATATAATGGGACTCAGATTGGGATTTAATACAATAGATTCGCCTTGGCAAATAATAGTGTCGTTGCCTAATGGAGATATAACTTCAGGCATATAATTTACTTCTATACTATCTCTAGCTGAATAGCATTGATTGTATATTTCTGCCCAATATATTCCTTCGTCGGAAATGGATAGAGATGGGTTTGTCGAACCATTTGACCAAATAATTTGATTGTCTGTATTAATATCAATATCTATTGTTTCGCCAAAACATAATGTTGTGTCATCAGGGAGTTCTATACTAAGTTGATTGACTGTTGACACGACAATAGTATCGTATCCATAGCAACTGTTTCCTCCCCAATAGGTTCCTGCTCCATTAATAACAAATCGATTTGTATTAATAGAATCTTGAAATCGTAATGATTCATCAAATTCTAACACAATAGAATCTCCTGGACAAATAATTGTATCGTTACCTATCGAAAAAGGTGTTGAATTGTTATATGCCCTGAGAAACACATCGTCTATGTATAGGTAAGACATTTGGTATGAAGCGTATCCATCAGGATTTGGTATAGTTTGAAATTGAGTAGGGTGAAATGCTCCAATAGTTAAAAAATTTTCTCCTCCTGTTGCTGTAAAACATCCTTTAACTTCTACCCAGTCATCGTGTTCAGTGATATATTCATCATGTTCTACTTGAGGGTCATAATTGAATTCAGCACCATTATTATAATTATTTTCAGGCGATGGCTCAGGAAAAATGATCATAGTGTCAGAGACATATAACCCAACTGGTTTAGCAAAAAAGCCTACTAAATCGGCGTGACTTGCCCAAAATCCCATTTCATATATTTGCCCCGAATCTAATTCTTCGTTAAGCTGTACTGAAATAAATTCGGTATTGGTTTCACTATCAAATGCATCTGCAAATAAAATGCCTGCCATTCCTGCTCCTGTTCTAGGAGTTTGACTACCTAATGTATTAGTTGTCCCCCAATAAATAGAATTAGAACAACTATTAAAATAATCTGGAGTAGCCGCATTTTGATCACCTGGTGTTGGATTATACCATTGGTTTAGCAGGTCAAATTGGCTCAGATTTGTTTGGCATGATTCGTAATCTTCAAAACTAGAATCTGGCACAAGGTTTTGTGCACTATGAAAATGGTATAAAAATGTAAAGAATATAAAAATAAGTTTTGATTTCATTTGCTTAAAGGGAGTTAAATCAACAGCAAATTTAACGATTTAAAAAACCTTTTCAAAACAGTAATAAATATCTTTATGAGGTTTGAGTTTGATATCTCCAAGTTGATTATATCCTATACGTTTATAAAACGCTATGGCTTTAGGGTTGTTGATGTAGGTATCCAATCGCATTGACACACAATTGTTCTTTTTTGCTAAACTTTCAGCAAAGTCCATCATTTTTTTGCCAACACCTTGACTCCATACTTTGGTTTTAGAACAAAGCCTATGTACAACCATGAAATTATTGGTTTTGTCTGCCCAATCTATCGTAAGATAAGTAGGGTCTTGAACAGAATCAATCTTTATACCTGCAACAATTTCCTTATCAATAAGCCCTACATAATAGTCGCCAATTTCTAAATCTTGTTCAATGACTTCTCGATTGGGGTAGCTTTCGTCCCATTGGTCTATCCCTAGGGCAATCATGCCGCTTACACAAGATTTATAGACTTGCATTATGTCATCGAGTTCATTTTTTTTAGCTTTTCGTATAATCATTTTCTTCTAGCAATAAGTTACAGCCTCTAAGGTCTGCTTGGTCAAAACGACCTTTGAGTTCAAAGTTAGTATCATCTAGTGATTTCCCCAAATCTTGAGTTGCAATAAATGAACATGAGTTAATGTTGGCTAAGTCAATGATATTAAGTCCACCTGTTTGGTGGTGAGAAACAATTTGAAAGGGATCTTCAGTATCTCTAATTAATACCTTCATCCAAGGAGGGTTTTCAAAGATTCCATTTCCTTTAGAGTAAGCCTGAGAAAGCAATTCAGTCATACCATATTCGGAGTGTATTTGCTGTAGTTGAAAAGAGGTTTTTAGCTTTTGATGCAATTCACTTTTTATCATTTCTTGGCGTTTACCTTTCATGCCTCCCGTCTCCATTACAATAGTATTGTTCAAGTGTTGAGGAAATTGTTCGGCAAGGTCTAATAGTGCATAACTGACACCTATGAGTAATGTTTTCCTATCACTAGTTTGAGATAAAATTTCTGATAAATCTTTGAGGTTGTTGAGGTAAAACCCACTTTGTGGGTGCTGACTATCTTTTATGAGTTGGTTGCACATATAAACTAATGATGAGCCTTCTCTTTCAAGGTATGAGGGTAGTAGTGCAAAAATGCGATAGTCTTTAGGATTGCCATAGAAATAGTCGAAACCAAGTCTGAAGCTATCTTCATATATAGACAGTTCAGCGATATGATGTTCACTGCGTTGTTGACCTGTTGTGCCACTACTGCTAAATGTTATTTGTGCAGTTTTATTCTTTGACAATATGGTATTAGATTTAAAAAACTCTATGGGTAAAAAAGGTATTTTTTGAATGGAGTTAATCTTATCAATATCAATTTTTAAAAGGTCCAAATAGTGTTTATAAAGTAAACATTCTTCGGCTTGAAGTCTAAAAACTTGTAGTGCTTTTTCTTCGAAAGAGATGTTGTTATCAAAAACCCAATGCATAGTACTAAGGTAAAAAAAAAGCTCCTTTCGAAAGGAGCTTTTTGTAACTAAAATATGTGCTTGTTAAAACCCTAACTTACCAAAGAACTTTGCTAATCCTGAAACAAACTCTTTAGGTATTTCTGTTAACATAGAGCTGAACGTAAGTTGGTCGTTTACACCTATAGCAATTGCGATAGAAATAATAAGACCTATGAGTGCATATGAGAAATCTTTAACTAATAATTTAAAAGCTGTAGCTGTGCTATTTTCTCCAGAATTTCTTATTGCCATAGCCACTTCACGGCCTCCTAAAAGACCGATAAATACCCATGTTGTGCTCATTGGTACTTGAGAATAGAGTTTGAAATAAAACAATATGATGCAATAAATAAAGTCAATTATTGTAGCGAAACGTACATCGGTAACTACTGATTTCTCTGTAACAATTTTTTGTATTCTTCCACCTTTGTAAAAAAGTAGTAAGCCTAAGCCGATAAACACAACCCCAGCGAAACCCATAAACTGCATGAAGCTTAAACTTCTTGGTAAGTAAACGGCAATATTTGCGGCATCTTGCATGAGCCATACTGACCATAATGTACCACTAGTAATCCATTGTGCTATAGTCCAACCAAATTTGGCTTCTCCAACAAATTTTTTCTTAGCCCATTTGGAGATGAGCATAAAAATAATGAAACCCATAAAAAAGGCTAAAACATATCCACTCATACTCTTAGCAAGTACTTTACCAACTGCGGCTGGTGCAGCAGCAAATGAAGTAAGTAGAATGAATGTCGTAGAAACAGGCATTCTTAAACGAGTAAGAATTAATAAAAATATTGGGGCAGCTATTTGCAGAAAGTGAAAATTGGTAGGACTTTTATCAAAACCTTTAGCCATGAGTCGCCCATGACTAACATCACCAGCAAAGTTATACCATGAGTAACCGACGGTAAATAAAAATATACCACCAATAAATATCCATAGTACCCACCATTTTTTATCTTGATTTGATGCTATGAACGTTCCTAGAGTTTGGATACTGTCGTTGGCAACAGCAGCATAAGCCGCAAAAATAAAACCTACCCACATCCCTAATTGAGGATATGGTGTAACGAACATAGCAAGTATAAATGCGATAACTATGAAAGAAAGAAAATTTCTCTCACCTTTATGAATCCATAAGTTAGTTGGGTAACTGAACTTAGACATTAATTTTTTCATAGAAAAAAAATATGTTATTGAAGATATTGACTAGAGTACAGCTATAGTATATACTGCTACCATAATAACAACGTATAATACTTTGCTAATGTCAAATTTGTTTTGAGTAGTTTCCATAATCATTGTGTTAATATTATTATACAAATGAACACAAACAAACCACACTCCAAGTTAATTGAAAGTAAATCTAATGTTAAGAAATTGTTAAGCGATTTTTTATCGCTTATTTTTTCGGTGCTTTATGACTTTGGATTCTATAGAAAAAATAAGCTCTTCAGCAATATTTTTTGTTAAGTCTCCAGCTCTTTCTAATTTTCTTACACATGATAAAAGATAAAATAATGCTTCTGCATTTTTCTCATCGTAGTTTTCTATAATAGCATTACTACAATCTGAGTTAATAGTGTTTAATAATTCGTCTTGTTTGAAAACTCTACGTGCTATTTTGGTATCTTCTTTTTCAAAAGCTTCAATAACATTGTCCATCATAGCTTGGCATTGAGAGAACATTTCTTCAATTTTAATATTCTTGATGGCCTTCTTTGGAAATGGTGCTTTTACATTATTCACATAATTGGCTATACCATCAGCGATATCTGCTATTCGTTCCAATTCATGATTGATCTTGTAGACCGAAAGAACAAAGCGTAAATCTACAGCAACTGGAGAATACAAAGCCAGTATATTTTCACAATCTCTATCAATTTTCAATTCTAGAGAATTGATTCTTTTTTCAGCATTTGTTATTTCTGCTGCCAAATCTTTATCAAACTCTAAAAGTGCTTTTTCACTTTTTAGCAATTGGTTGTTTACTGCCAAAAACATATTAAACAGTTCCTTTCTTAGTTCATTAATTTCTTGCTCTAATTGTGTCATAATAAATAGGGATTATCCAAATCTACCTGTAATGTAGTTTTGGGTACGTTCTTTTTGAGGGTTTCTAAAAATTTCTTCAGTTTTGCCAAATTCTATCAAATCTCCCATATAGAAAAAGGCTGTATTATCACTTACTCTACTGGCTTGTTGCATATTGTGAGTGACTATAACGATACTGTATTTTTCCTTCAGTTCGTGGATTAATTCTTCCACTTTTGCTGTTGATATTGGGTCTAGGGCAGAAGTAGGTTCGTCCATCAACAAGACAGATGGCTCTACAGCCAAAGCTCGTGCAATACACAAACGCTGTTGCTGACCACCTGAAAGTGCCAAAGCAGATTTTTTCAAATCGTCTTTGACTTCATCCCAAAGAGCAGCTTGTTTTAGAGATTTTTCTACTCGTTCTTTCAAAAAGGCTTTGTCTTTAATACCTTGAATGACTAAGCCGTAGGTAACATTGTCATAGATGCTTTTAGGAAATGGATTTGGTTTTTGAAATACCATTCCAATATTTTTTCTCAATTCATCTACTTTTATGTTTTTGCCATAGATGTTGTCTCCTTGCATAAACACTTCACCTTCCATTCTGTACGATTCGATGTAGTCATTCATTCTGTTAAAGACTCTAAGAAAGGTAGATTTCCCACATCCTGAAGGACCAATAAAAGCAGTAACCTTATTTTTTTCAATATGCATATTGATATTTTTGAGGGCTTGCATTTCGCCATAAAAAACATCAAGTGCTTTAGTTTCTAAAATGTATTCTTTTTTTGTTGTCATTACCAACTGATTTTCTTTTCCCATTTATTTCTAAGATAAACGGCCAGTCCGTTCATAATAAATGTAATGATTAGTAGTATGATTATAGCGGCGGCGGCATTGATGATAAAACCGTGCTGAGGCCTAGATACCCAATTAAATATTTGAATAGGCATTACCGTAAATTCGTCCATAGGAGAACTTGGTGTAAATGGCACATAAGCCAATGCGCCAACTACAATTAAAGGAGCCGTTTCGCCAACAGCTCTAGAAATAGCTAATATGACGCCCGTTAGGATTCCACCCATAGCACTTGGCAAAACCTGATGCCATATCGTTTGCCATTTTGTTGCACCTAAACCAAAAGATGCAGCTCGAATACTTTGAGGTACTGCTCTGATAGCTTCTCTTGTAGCTACTATGATGATAGGTAAAATAAGAAGAGCTAATGTGAAGGCACCAGCCAAAACACTATTCCCCATCTTGAAAACTCGGACAAATATTTCAAGACCAAGTAGTCCGTAAATGATAGATGGTACACCAGCTAAGTTGGATATATTAACTTCAAGTAACGAGGCTAATCGACTCTTTTTACCATATTCTTCTAGATAAACTCCTGCTGCTACTGCTAGTGGAAAAGCAATAAGAGTAGTAAATCCTAAAATCCATAATGAGCCTGTCCATGCTGTATATATACCTGCTTTTTCTGCTTTTCTTGAGGGTAAACTTTTCATAAAATCCCAATCGATTCTTCCAAGACCATCGACTAATATATTGCCAATAAATATGGCTAAAATCACAAGTCCTAAAAAGGTACATACAATTCCGACGTACTCAAACACCTTGTCTTTGATTCTATTTTTTCTTGAATTAGTCATATTGTTCTCTAAATTTCTTTCTTATCCAAAAACTGATATTATTTAAAATAAATGTGAAAACAAATAAGGTCATACCAGCAGCAAATATTGTTCGATATTCCAATGAGCCATGAGGGACATCGCCTAAACTGACTTGAACGATGTATGCTGTAATAGTTTCAATAGGAACTAAAGGGTTGGCTGTTAATCTTGGTTGTTGACCTGCTGCTATGGCAACAATCATAGTTTCGCCAATAGCTCTTGAAAAGGCTAATATCACAGATACAATGATACCTGATGAAGCAGCAGGTACCATAACTTTGAAAGCTGTCTGAAAGCGTGTAGAACCCAGTCCGTAGGAGGCATTTCTTAAAGATTTTGGTACCGCTTGAAGAGCATCTTCACTAAGCGAACTAACAAAAGGAATAATCATTATTCCCATTACAATACCTGCTGACAAAGCGTTGAAACCAGCCATTTCAGGAATTAGCTTTTGTAGAAAAGGAGTCACTACCATTAGAGCAAAAAACCCGTAAACAACCGTTGGCACTGCGGCTAAAACTTCAAGTAAAGGCTTTACGGTTTTTCTAAATTTTTTAGGGGCATATTCGCTAAGATATACAGCTATAGTAAGTCCAACAGGTAGGGCAACAGAAACAGCAATAAATGTAGTCAACAATGTACCAGAAATAAGTGGCATAATCCCAAAATGCTTGTTAGCAAATAAGGGTGTCCATTGGTCGTCAGTAAGAAAATCTACTATTGAAACTTCCTCAAAAAAAGTAAAGCTCTCCGACAAGAGAACCCAAATAATTCCTAATGTAGTGAGTATGGTAATTGCTGCACTACTTTTGAGTAGGAACTCAACGATATTTTCTTTTGCTTTTCTATTCATTTTTATTTAATTATCCAAGCAACCTAGGTTGCTTGGATATGAATAGTAATTAACCTTTTACACAATGAAAAAAAGTTTTATTACTATGAAAAATTGCTTTTTATTTTACAAAGGCGTTGAATTTTTCAATTTCTTTAGCGTACTCAGTGTCAGGAAGAGGAATGTATCCTACTTCTGAAACTAAAGATGAAGCACTTTCAAGATAGAATGAAACAAATTCTTTAACTTCTTCTTTTTGAACAGCTAGACTACTTACATATATAAAGATTGGTCTTGAAAGGGGAGCATACGATCCATCTCCAACCGTTTCTAAAGATGGCATAACTACACCATTTCCATTATCTACACCTACCAATTTTAGTTTGTCTTTATTTTCTTCATAGTATGCCAATCCAAAAAACCCTAAAGCATTTTTGTCTGTCGCTATACCTTGAACTAGTACATGGTCATCTTCTGAGGCAGTATAATCTCCTCGTGTTCCTACTTTTTTACCGCAAATAGCTTCGGCAAAATAGTCGTATGTACCTGATGCCACACCAGGTCCAAAAAGGTGAAGTTCTTCTTTAGGCCAGCCTTCTCTGACATCACTCCAGTACATTACTTTTCCTTGTGCCTCAGGTATCCATATTTTTTTCAACTCTTCAACAGTTAAATAATCAACCCAATCATTTTCAGGATTGATTAGTACTGCTAAACCATCATAAGCAACACTCAATTCTTGGTATCCGATACCGATTTCTTCACAGGCTGTAGCTTCTTTAGCTTTGATAGGTCGAGAAGCATCGTTGATGTCTATCTCTCCTCTCATAAACTTTTTAAAACCACCACCAGTTCCAGAAACACCAACAGTAACATTCACAGCAGGTTGAATCACTCTAAATTCTTCAGCTACGGCTTCAGTAATTGGATAGACAGTACTTGAGCCATCAATTTTTATAGCTCCACTAAGTTCTGATTGATTGGATTTTTGTTCGCCACCTCCACATGCAGTAAGAGCAATTGTTGCGATACCTAAGATTAATTTTCCTAATGTTTTCATATTGTGTTTATAGTTTTAAATTATGGTACAAACATATACGGTCAATTGAAAGTAAAGCTTATGCTCATATTAAGTATTTGTAAAATCTAAAACTCTAATGTTAAGGAATTGTAAAAAGTGTTAATTGTGGGCTTGCCAATTATGGTAAATAAAAAAAGCGAGGACTTAGCCTCGCTTTTAAATTTTACTAAAAGAAAAGTTTAAAACTTAAACTCCAAATTCATGAATACTGAACTTTCAGCTTCAGCATTTTCAGTTGCTGCAGTCCAGCTTTGGTAGTTTAAGGCTACTTTTAAACCCTTTACCATTTGCTTTTGTACACCGACAATCATAAATGTACCGTCTTTAGATAAGTTCCAGTCATTTTCTGAACTTAACTCATCGTATCTGGCAAACAATGACATACCATCATTTAAGTTATAGCTACCATAAGCAGAAATACCTGTACGCTCTTGATCCAATACATTTTTAGCATTTTCTTGAAGGTTGTATTCAGCACCTAAGCTAAAGCCATCTCCTTTGTATGCTAATGCAGCACTAGTTGTACTTTGGTGGGCATCGTTGTCACCATAAGATTCTCTTGGCACAACATCTCTTATTACTCGTACTACTACATTTTCCGAAGCGTCGTAAGTTAAGCCAACACTACCTCTGAACAAACCATTGGCTTCTTGTTCTTTTTTATAACCTTCGCCATTAAGAACCTGAGCATCAACACTTAATTTATCATTGAATTGGTAATCAACAGAAACACCAGCATCAGCCGAACTAGCCCATTTATGTTTGTCTTGTAAAGACTTATAAATGTATCTGTGCCCCCAAGTTTTTTCCATAAATTTGAAATTCTTAGTGCCAATCATACCAAAATTGATATTCATATTGTCATTAGCTTTCCAGCTTACAGAAGCAATTTTTAGGAATGCAGTGTATTGGCTTCCTGCACTGTTGTTGCCAACATCGAAAGTGATTTTTGTAGTGAATTCATCACTTAATGCATAGCTATATCCTAAGTAAGCTCTGTTAACTTCAAATGCTTTGAAGTTATTATCTTCATCAGAAAGATTGTAGTTGAAATTAGAAAATACTTTTGCACTTGGCTGACCTTGAGCCATTGCAGTTAAGCCTATAAATGTAAAGGCTAATACGTTTAAGATTTTTTTCATTTTAAATTATTGGTTATTATTTTGTTGGGGCAAATATAAGTTTACATTAACTAGTCTTATATTAAGTCTATGTTAAAAAATTGTAAATTACTCAAATGAATGGCTTTATATGATATTTTTGTACAAATTAAATTTGGATATGTATGAACGATAATATAAAAATTCTGGTTGTTGATGACGAGGAAGATATTCTAGAGTTTCTAAGTTATAACTTACGTGCTGAAGGTTATGATGTTATCGTTGCCAATAATGGTGTCTTGGCCATTGAATTAGCAAAACAACAACAACCTTCCCTTATAATTCTAGATGTTCAAATGCCAGATATGGACGGTATTACTACCTGTGAAAAAATCAGAGAAATACCCTCATTGAAAGAAACAGTTGTTACTTTTCTAACGGCACGTTCAGAAGACTATTCTCAAATAGCAGGTTTTGAAGCTGGTGCAGATGACTACATTACCAAACCAATCCGACCTAAAGTACTAGTAAGCAGGGTAAAAGCATTACTTAAACGCCGAGGTATTTCTCAAGACAATAATTCCATTATTGAATTGGGAGATATTGTCATTGACAAAGAAAAACATTTGACTACTTACAAAGGTCAAGAAGTCATTTTTGCTAAAAAAGAATTTAAACTTTTGAAGTTATTGATTTCCAAGCCCGGCAAAGTATTTACTAGAGAAGAAATTCTTGAAAAAGTATGGGGAATGGACATTGTAGTAGGTGATAGAACTATTGACGTACATATTCGTAAATTGCGAGAAAAATTAGCTGACCACTATGTCAAAACCGTAAAGGGTGTTGGCTATAAATTCGAATATTGATGCAATGGACAACGCCTAAAAAAATTGCAATTGCACTGACACTTGCTCTAGCAGTGCCCGTTTTTATATTATTTGCTCTGATATGTATATGGTTTGAAAACAACATACAGCCTTGGCAAATTGCAGTAATTTCAGTTTCATTACTCCTTTCTGTTTACCTGATTTCGTATTATTTTTTAAAGCAATACGTACACGAAAGAGTTAAGGTTATATACAAAACCCTGACTCGACAAAGAGGTGTTAGTGATGATGTTGAGTCAGATTTGGACAAGGTAGACGAAGATGTGGACCAATTGATTAATGAACGTCAAAGAGAAATAGAAGAACTGAAAAGTATGGAGTCTTTTCGTAGGGAGTTTTTGGGAAATGTTTCCCACGAACTAAAGACACCTATTTTCAATATACAAGGTTATATACACACACTAATAGACGGTGCTATCCGAGACGAAAATGTCAATATGCAATACCTTCAACGCTCAAGTAAAAGTGTAGACAGAATGATAAATATTGTAGAGGATTTGGAAATGATTTCTAAAATTGAATCCAATCAACTTGAACTAGAGTTTACCCGTTGGGATATCGTTGAACATATACAAGAGCTATTTGATATTTTAGAGATGAAAGCTAAAAAGAGAAGCGTTAGCTTAAGTATCAACAATCAGTCAACAAATAATTTTGTTAAGGCAGATAGAGATAAAATTTCACAAGTACTTATTAACCTTATTGAAAACTCCATTAAGTACGGTAAAGAAGGTGGGCACACTAAAGTGCGTCTTTTTGAAATGGGCGATAACTTATTAGTAGAAATTGCTGATGATGGTGCAGGTATTCCAGCACAACACTTGCCTCGATTGTTTGAACGATTTTATAGAGTCGATAAGTCCCGTTCTAGAAATGCAGGTGGCACAGGCTTAGGCTTGTCTATTGTTAAGCACATTTTAGAAGCGCACCGACAGACCATCAATGTCAGAAGTACTGAAAATGTAGGAACTACCTTTTCATTTACTCTAAAAAAGGCTTAGCAATTCTTGCCAATTGACTTGGTAATCGTCACTTTCTAATGGGGATATATGCTCCACTTTTTGCAAGGCATGTTGAATATCCAAATCCTTTTGATGCATAGCAAAAGCCCTATTTTTATCGTAAAAGTATTTGGCTAAATAAAGCTGTTCTGTTTGTCCTGGGGTTGGTACAAAAATGGCTTTTTTATGCAATTTGGCAATGTCCATCACTGTAGAATAACCCGAGCGACTAATGACAACATTAGCATTGACCATTTGCTGATTCAGTGACTTGGCGTTGAGGTGGCTAACCACCTTTAAGTTTCCTATTTCTTCTTCCTTGTTTTCTTCTGTTTTGCCTAAAACTAATACCGCTTTAAGCTTAGATGCGATTAACTGTTTTTTAAGTAATTCCTCAAACATACTACGTTGAGGTTCTGGACCAGATACAATGGCTAGAACATCTAAATGTTCTGTTTTTTCTAGCTTCTCAAAACGGGATAAAGCACCGATATATTGACATTTGAAAGGGCTATTGTTAGCTGTTGAAAGTTGACCACTCAACAGATGCGTGTCTGAGTCGGGCACCCAACACTCATCAAATTTTTGAATGTAGTTGAAGTTAATCTTTTGTAAGCTTTCAGAAAATATGGGCGATTGTATTTGCAGTTGATGTGTCACAAATACGCAAGGCACTTTTTTGGAATACAAGCCATAACGGTTATCCGAAATGACGCCGTCAATGTTGTAATCCTCAATAATTTGTTGCAATTGTTTGTGTTCTAGGCGAATGCCTTTCCAAATTTTAAACAATTGACTAAGCATACTCAGTGCCATTTGTCCATTTTTAGGGTAACTAATATTATAACCCTCTAGCTTAATGAAATCATTTTTTGGAAATTCTTGAATAAGCAGTTCTAAAGGTCTTCCACTAGCAGCAAACACAACTTCATAACCTTCTTTTTCTAAAGTCTTAGCAATAGCAACGCATCGGCTGGCATGTCCCAAGCCCCAATCTAATGGGGCAACAAGTATTCTCTTTTTAGAATTCACGCTTCGAAAGTACTTAAAAATTGACCTATTTTAGCATAAAATTTTTAGCATTGGCAAAGAACAAACTCCGTAAGTTTTCTCAAATGGCAGAATACCCTAATGTCTTTCAGCCTACATTTGAAGAATTAAAGTCAGGCTTTTCAATCCAAGGCAAGTGGAAGTCTGAAGTTTTTAAAAACGACCATCCTTTAGTTGTAGAGTTGGGCTGTGGAAAAGGTGAATATTCGGTGGGTTTGGCCAAGAAATATCCTGAAAAAAACTTTTTAGGTGTAGATGTTAAAGGAGCACGTATGTGGAAAGGTGCAAGTGATGCAGTCAATGATGGCATATCTAATGTAGCTTTTTTAAGAACACGTATAGAATTTATAGAATACTGTTTTGCTAAGAGTGAAGTCGATGAAATCTGGATTACTTTTCCAGATCCACAAATCAAAAAGAAAAGAGCAAAAAATAGATTGACACACCCTGTATTTTTAGAACGCTATTCCAATATTTTACAAGACAAGGGATTGATTCACCTAAAAACCGATAGCCAATTTTTACACGGTTATACATTAGGAATTATTGAAGGTCATCAGCACCACTTAGAAGATGCCGAACACGACATTTACAATGCTGTATTGCAAAGAGAAAATATGGAGATAAAAACCCATTACGAGCAATTGTTTCTAGAAAAAAATATGCCTATTACTTATTTGAGGTTTAGGTTGAAATAGATTCATTTTCCTAACTCTTTTAATTTTTCTTCTAAGTAAGATATACGTTTTTCAATTTTAATGTTTTCTTCTTCCAGTTCAAACAAATAAAGGTATAATTCCTCAATTTTTTCAAGGTTAATTTCTGTGGCTTTATTAACTATGATACCTCCTTGTTTTTTGATGTCTTGAGCAGAAGGAACACCAGGTAAATGTTTGTTTTCTTTAACAAATGTTTTTACTTCTTCTATGGGCTTTAAAATATAGTCAGGCTTGCTTGGGCTTTCGCCCTCAAAATAGTGTTCAAACACATAGTCAGGTGTGATAGTACCACTTGCTAAAATATTACCTGTTACATGAAGTTTTTCGGTGGGCGAATTAGTGTTTACACCAACTCTGCCATTATTTGCTACAACAAAAAACTGTTGGGTTTTGACTACAAATTGATGTTCTGGATTACTAAGCCTTACTCCCACATTACCATTGGCTTTAATAATCATCCTTTCCACATTGTAAGTTCTAAGTTTTAAATCTCGATTATTGGTAGTGCCTATAAAACCGTTATTACCAATATTACGGTTGCCAAAATCACTCCAAACCCCTCGCCAATTAGAGCCATCATAATAGTATAAGTTGTCTTGCATATGAACGATATTACCTCTTTGAGGTGAAGTTATGGCATTTAAACTACTTAAATTCGTAAGCTCATGGATACATAGTAAACTTCTAGCTGTTTGGGTTTGAGCATAAAGTAGTTGACCACTAAACATTAAGATAGAATATATAATGGCATAGCTGTATAGTTTAATTTGAAAGTTCATTTGATTTAATTTTGAGTTTCTTCAAAGAGTTTTTGTAATTTGTTTAATCGCTTTATTAAACGATTGTATTTTTCTTTGACCTCAAAAAAGTAGAGGTATAATTCTTCAATTTTTTCAAGGTTACTTTCAGTAGATTTATTAACTATTATGCCGCCTTGTTGCTCTATCTCTGGTGCTGATGCTACGTTAGGTAAATGTTTATTTGCTTTAACATATGATTTGACTTCTTCTAAAGAATTAAAGGTGTAGTTCGGCTTTGTAATACTATTGCTCCCGTAATACTTTTCAAAAACATAGTCAGGGGTAATCGTTCCACTTGCCAAAATGTTGCCATTGACATGTAAAGCCTCTGTAGGTGCAATACCTACACCAACGTGACCATTAGTAGCAACGATAAAATCATCTGTTAGATTTGTGCCGTCTGGATCTCCAGAAAGAAATAATTTAAACTCTTTTATTGAAAAGCCACCACTCCATCCTGAGCCACTGTAAAAACCTCTATGCATAAACCAACGGTAGTATCTATATGGTGTTGAGTTTGGAAATGTGCGTGTTATACTACCTCCCCAATTCCAAGTTGTTGAGCCGTGTTGAACATCTAAATTTGCCCAATTAATATTATCATTTGATCCTTGAAATTCCCATCTAGTTGGATGGTGATGATTAAATTGTTTTATTATTTGATATTTGTTAACCACTTGTGCGTTATTTTCGCCTAAGTCAATTCTATACCAATAATTGACCCAATTCCAAGCAACATTAGCTGAGGTCCAATATGTCCAACTAAGATTATCATTTGCATTTTGCGGAACACCGTTTGTTAGCCAATTGTTGGCATTAGACGATGCAGTTCCTGTGCTTATATACGTATTAGTAGTCAAGCTAGCGGTATTAACTTGAAACCTACCCATTGGATTATTTAGGTTTATCCCTACTTTACCATCATTTTTCACCACCATTCTTTGGGCATTATTGGTTCTAAATCTCAAATCGGAATTTTCAATTGTGCCTATAAATCCATTTTGGGAATCAATATTGCTATTGCCTAAACTATTCCAAGTAGTTCTCCATTGATTATCATTGTATTTGTAAATGTTTTTCTCTTGAGAAACGTAAAGTAAAGAGCCCTTGTAGGGTGGGTTTGAATTAATATTACCTATTGCAGGTAAATCAAATTCTGTAGAAATGTTGTGTAGTCGTATTAGTTGTTCAGAGGTCTGTGCCCATATGACTATTTCAAAACTCATAAGCACTACAACAGACATAAGTTTGCTTTTTTTCATGGCAAGATATATATTTGGGTTATTTAATTCTATTCTCCAATTCAATCAGCTGCATTTCTATTTCATTTTGTTCTTCGTACAATTCGAAAAGGTAAAGGTGTAATTCTTCTATTTTTTCGAGATTTATTTCAGTAGCTTTATTAACAAGAATCCCTCCTTGTTGTTTAATTTCTTTTGCTGAGGGAACTCCCGGTAAGTGTTTGTGATTTTTAACAAAATATTCTACTTCTTCTAATGTTAAAAATTTATAGTTAGGGTTTGTAACAGACCTGCCTTCAAAATAATGTTCAAATACATAATCGGGAGTTATAGTTCCGTTAGCTAAAATGTTGCCATTTACATGTAGTTTCTCAGTTGGTACAACTCCAACTCCTACATTGCCGTTAGTAGCAATTATAAAATCATCATTTATGCTCGTACTTCCCCCATCAATATGAAATGGATGCCCTGGGCTTCCTGTATTTATTCCAATTCTACCATACCCAACCACCATTTGCTTCACATTATTTGTGTAAAACTTTAAATAAGCGTTGTTTGTAGTGCCTAAAAAATTATTAGTGCCAATATTGTCATTGCCTAATGTATTCCATACTGTTCGCCACTGACTGCCATCGTAGTAATAAAAATTGTTTTGAACACATGCTAGGTTACCTGCTAATGGGTTAGCTACATTGTTTAAATTGGTGACACTTGAAAAATTATGAACTCGTATTAGTTGTTCTGAATTTAATTGAGCTTGAAGTTGAAACGAAATAAAAAAACAAAAACAAAAGACGGAAGACGGAAGACGGAAGACGGAAGACATAGTTTTTCATGTTTAAAATATATAGGGCTTGGAAAACTAATAAATTTCTATCAAAAATCAAAAAAACTACTTTAATTTTGTTAAAAAATATGCCATCAAATAATTTCTTCTCAAAAGTGTATGAGGTCGTTATTCAAATTCCTAAAGGACGAGTAACGAGCTATGGTGCTATTGCCAAGTATTTAGGTAGCCCACAATCTGCACGTATGGTAGGCTGGGCATTAAACAAGGTCAATACCGTTGAAATCCCTGCTCATAGGGTAGTTAATAAGCAAGGTTTACTCACTGGCAAATTTCACTTTGATGGTATCACTTTGATGCAACAGCTTTTAGAAAATGAAGGTATAGAGGTTCTCGACAATCAAATTCAAGACTTACAAAATGTCTTTTGGGACCCTAGCAAAGAATTAAGTTGAATCATTCTAAATAAAGCGGCAATTGCGTATCTTTGTTCCCGATGAAAATAAGTAAAGAACAGCTTTTAAAAGCATTATCAACCTTCACATTGCCCGGTGGTGGCAAAGATTTAGTTTCTACCAATGCCGTTCGTAATATTCAAATTTTTGGTACAGAGGTTGTGCTAGATATCGTTATTGATAATCCAACACTTCAATACAAAAAGAAAGTAGAGGTAGATTGCATAAAAGCTATCCATCAGCACGTTTATGAAAAGGCCGATGTAAAGGTCAATATCGTAGTCGAGGCAGCAGAAAAAAAACCCAATATAATAAGGGGCAACGAAATACCTGGCGTTAAAAACATCATAGCTATTGCCTCGGGCAAAGGTGGTGTTGGTAAATCTACTGTAACGGCAAATTTGGCCGTAGCACTTGCCGATAAAGGCTACAAAGTAGGTTTAGTCGATGCTGATATTTATGGGCCTTCTATGCCCATTATGTTTGATGTGGTAAAAGCCAAGCCTAATGGCAGAGAGGTGGATGGTAAACGAAAAATTTTACCAGTAGAAAGTTATGGTGTAAAGTTATTATCTATCGGATTTTTTGCCAATACTGACCAAGCTGTAGTTTGGCGTGGTGCTATGGCGTCCAAGGCTTTGAATCAAATGCTTTGGGATACCGATTGGGGCGACTTAGACTACATGCTTATAGACTTGCCGCCCGGTACTGGTGATATCCATTTGTCTTTGGTGCAGTCTATACCTGTTGGTGCTGCTGTTGTCGTGAGTACACCTCAAAATATTGCATTAGCAGATGCCCGTAAAGGGGTGGCCATGTTTCAAATGGATTCAATCAATGTTCCTGTGCTTGGGATAGTAGAAAACATGTCATATTTCACGCCACAAGAATTACCGAACAATAAATATTATATCTTTGGTCAAGAAGGAGCTAGAGTACTAGCTGAAAAACTAGAACTCCCTTTATTGGCTGAAATACCACTAGTGCAAAGTGTTAGAGAAGCCGCTGACGCTGGTCGCCCTGCTGTTTTGCAAGGTTCAACACCAGCAGCCATTGTCTTTTTAGATTTTGCTGATAAAGTAGTGGAAGAAATGAATAAAAGAAACCAATTAGAGGCAACTAAACGTGTTGAAATTACAAACACTAACGGTTGTTCAACAGATTAATAATGGGAATAATAACTGATTCAACAGTAATTAATAAAATAGAAGATGCCTTAGCACAAGTTCGTCCCTTTTTGGAATCGGATGGTGGTGATATACGTCTTATTGAGGTTACTGACGATTACATAGTAAAAGTAAAATTACTTGGTGCATGCAGCAACTGTCAAGTCAGTATGATGACTTTAAAAGCTGGTGTTGAACAAGCTATCAAAAAGGTTCTACCTGAGGTTCAGAAAGTAGTTGATATTGATAAATTAGAGGATTAATGACTCAAGAAACAGTAGAAAAAGTAGTTATTTTCTTCGCTGGTGATTCAGGAGATGGAATACAATTAACAGGTTCGCAGTTTACTAATACCGCCGCTTTGTATGGTAATGACCTCAGTACATTCCCTGATTTTCCTGCTGAGATACGAGCACCCCAAGGCACACTGGCCGGAGTGTCAGGTTTCCAAATTTCTTTTGGAAGTACTGAAATATTTACACCCGGTGATGAATGCGATGTCTTGGTAGTAATGAATGTGGCAGCACTAAAAGCCAACCTCAAGCGATTGAAAAAAGGAGGAGCAATAATCCTCAATACCGATGGCTTTGATAAAAGAAATTTGCGTCTGGCTGGTTTTGCAGATGATGAAAATCCATTAACAGACAATTCTCTTGCAGATTATAGAGTAAGTGAAATGAATGTAACTAAACTAACTAGAGAATGTTTGGTTGATGTTACATTGGGCGTCAAAGAAAAGGACCGTTGCAAAAATATGTTTGTCCTCGGTTTTGTCTATTGGATGTACAACCGCTCTTTAGAGCATACCATAGATTTCTTAAAACAGAAATTCAAGAATAAACCAGATGTTTTAGAAGCCAATACTAGAGTGCTCAAAGCCGGTTATAATTTTGCTAACACATGTGAAATATCAAGTAGTAGGTTTGAGGTGAAACCTGCAAAAATGGCATCAGGAACTTACCGCAATATAATGGGTAATCAAGCTACGGCTATGGGTCTTATTGCTGCCTCTCAGCAGTCAGGTCTTGACTTATTTTATGGATCGTATCCTATAACTCCTGCATCAGACATCTTACACGAATTGGCCAAACATAAAAACTTTGGCGTACGTTCTTTCCAAGCCGAAGATGAAATAGCGGCTATAAGCGCAAGTATAGGAGCATCTTTTGGTGGTGCACTAGGAGTTACGGCAACATCTGGACCTGGTGTAGCTTTAAAAGGAGAAGCTATAGGCTTGGCATTTATGCTAGAGCTACCTTTAGTTATTGTTAATGTACAAAGAGGTGGGCCTTCAACGGGTTTGCCAACCAAAACAGAACAAGCCGATTTGTTACAAGCTATGTATGGTAGAAATGGTGAAGCACCTGTACCAATCATTTCGGCTAGTACACCATCGGATTGTTTTGAGGCTACTTTAGAAGCCTGTCGCATTGCAATAGAACACATGACACCTGTATTCTTCTTATCTGACGGATATATTGCTAATGGTGCAGAGCCTTGGTTATTCCCTCAGTCTAAAGACCTTCAGTCTATAAAAGTGCCGATGACTAAAAAAGAAAATACGGATTATTTGCCCTATAAAAGAGATGATAAATTAGTAAGAGAATGGGCTATTCCTGGTATGTCAGGTTTTGAACATAGAGTAGGGGGCTTAGAAAAAGAAAATTTGACGGGCAATGTTTCCTACGATTCTAGTAACCACGAATTAATGGTGAAAACTAGAGCCGAAAAAGTGGAACGTATAGCTGATTTCATTCCTAATCAGAAGTTAGATGCTGGTTCAGAAAAAGCTAAAGTCCTTGTACTAGCTTGGGGTTCGACTTATGGCGCAATAAAAACAGCAGTCAAAGAATTATTGGCTGAAGGATATTCAGTAGCTCATGCTCATTTGCGTTACATTAATCCGTTTCCTAAAAATTTAGAGAGTCTAATACGAGCTTACGATAAGGTGTTGATACCGGAGATAAATAACGGTCAATTGATAAAACTGATACGTGATAAGTACGTTATAGATGCTATTCCAATGAATAAAATTCAGGGAATACCATTTGAAGCAAGAGAAATTAAAAACCGAATTATAGAATTGCACGATGGAGAATAAGGTATATACAGCAAAAGATTTTTCTTCTGACCAAGAAGTACGTTGGTGTCCTGGCTGTGGGGATTATTCCATATTAAAACAAGTGCAGTCGGTAATGCCAGAAATCAATGTGCCTAAAGAAGATATTGTATTCATTTCAGGAATAGGCTGTTCTTCACGTTTTCCGTATTATATGGAAACCTTTGGTATGCATTCTATTCATGGTAGAGCAACGGCTATAGCAAGTGGGCTAAAAGCAGCACGCCCCGACTTAAGCGTTTGGATAATTACTGGTGATGGCGATTCATTATCTATTGGTGGTAATCACTTGATTCATTTACTAAGAAGAAATTTTGATACCAATGTCTTGTTGTTCAACAATCAAATTTATGGATTAACTAAAGGACAATATTCGCCGACTTCCGAAAAAGGTAAAAAGACGAAATCTACACCAATGGGGTCGATAGACCATCCTTTTAACCCTTTAGCCTTGTGTATGGGTGCTGATGCAACCTTTATTGCAAGAACAATGGACAGAGACCCTAAGCATATGCGAGAAATGTTAATGCGCTCTAACAGTCATAAGGGCACTTCTTTACTAGAGATATATCAAAATTGTAATGTCTTTAATGATGGGGCATTTTTTAGCATGACGGATAAAGCCACAAAAATGAATCAAACCCTGTTTTTAGAACACGAACAACCTTTAGTGTTTGGAGAAAATAAAGATAAAGGTATTCGTTTGGACGGCTTTAAGCCTATCATTGTTTCATTAGAAGATTGCTCTATTGATGATTTGTGGGTTCACGATGAAAAAGATAGAGTCAAAGCGGGTTTGCTAACACGTTTCTTTGATGCTGATTTTCCACGTCCTTTTGGGGTGTTTTATTCTGAAGATAGACCAACTTACGAAGATGCTTTGGTACAACAAATTGACAATGCTATTGAGCAAAAAGGTCAAGGTAATTTAGACGATTTACTAAAAGGGTCTAACACTTGGACAATCGACTAAAAATCGAATTTAGCACTAAAACGGACTGTTAGTCCTCTTTGTCCTAATAAGGAAGTCACTTCGTATTTTTCATCAAGATAATTCAGTCTTTTTATTAAATCTACTCTAAAGAATTTGAGAATATTGGTTACTCCTATACTCGCCTCAATATAGGGGTTGCCGTTAAGGATATGAGTAGTCGCTTTACCATTAGAGTCTGTAGGAAGTTGCAGCAAACTTTTATCCATATTAGGATTATTGGTGTCAGTTAGTTTGCCCAATAGTGCTTTAACGCCTATAACTTCTCTCACCTTGAGGTGTTTGAGCAAGGGCAACTTGTTAAAGATAGCACCTTTAAAAAAATGAGACCACCTTAGACTAAGGTATTCATCATTTATAAACTCCATAAAATTCATGGTGTTAAAAGCCTCTTTTTGATAACCCAAAGATTGATTAGCAATAGGGATTTGTAACAATGGAAATGGTGCTTTGCCCCAAAACTTACCGACTTCTACATTGACATCAGAATGCCCCATTAGTGGCACATATATTCTCTTGATTATTTCAAAAGTAGATTTTGAAAACTGATGCTCTCCGTTAAAAAACCCTTTAACTCCCATAGTGTGCTTTGCAATAAAAATAGGGTGTTTACTACTTATTCTACGTCTTCCATTTTTGGTTTGATAAAATTTTTCGTGAGGTGCGTATCTAACTTTTATAGCACATTCGTCTGTGTTGATATGATAGTCTTTTTCTCCGTAACCGTTTACAAAAAATAAATTCCCTAATGGCTTGTAGCGTTTATTCTCTAATTTAATGTCCAATGAAAAGCCCCCAACAAATTCTTTCAAATAGCCTAACTGCAATTTATGAATGAGCAACATTTTATCAGAAATACCACTGTTAAAAGACAATAAAAAATTATCGTGGTCTAGCTTTTCTAGAAATTGACCCGGAAAAAATGTCCTTCTAGAAATACTTCCGTAAATTTTGTGTTGTGGATTTTTAAGGTAATTGTCATTGAGTGAATAATCCATACCACCGAGGTACTTTATTCTCAAATCTCCTAAGCCTATGGCAATATGTCCCTTTAGCTGAAATTTTTCATTGAATAGAGTAGTTGTTCTGCCACCAATTCTCAATTTTAGACCTTCAATTTCGTTCCAGCTAACAAAAGTTGCCACTGTTCCGAGTTCATACCATTTACAATTTATCCAACCAGAAGTAAGAATAGAAGCTGCCTCCGAAATTATTTTAAAGGTTCTGATATTTTGAATGCTATCAATCATAGTGTAAATCCCTTCTTCTTGGCTGTTCAGGTTTTCGTGTCTATTTTGATTCCAATAGTTTTCACTTACGTTATTTTTATTATCTACATGTATTAAATCACTCTTAGTTGAATATATGGAGTCGTGTCTACATTGATTGACAACATAATTTTGAAAAGAAACGGTTTTTTTACCCAGTATTCCTGTCTGTTTTTCTGATAAACTGTAATCTATGAATATATTGTTTCTTTTCAGCATCCATTTAGATTCATTGACCTTTATATAGTCTTGGTCAATTTGTAAATCATTAACAAAGTTGAGGTTTATGTTTTCATTAATTCCCATTTCTACTTTGCGAATTGCATAAGTGCTATCGTTGATGATGAAAAGATTACCTGTAAATGCAAAATCAGATTTTGAGCGTGGTGAGAAACCTAAATTGATACAATTAACACCTTCGACTGCTAGTGTATCTATGATAAAGTATTTATAAATGTTGGGGGCTATGGCATTTATAGGACTAGGAAAATGATTGCCAAAAAGAATAATTTGATTGTCGTATATATTAATGTCAGAATAAAGTTTTTTCATAAAGTGACCAATACCGTCACTATCAAATCGGTTCAGGTGACCACTCATTTTAGTGCCATACATATATTCCTTTTGACTCTCAGGCTGTTTCCTATAATAGACTTTGGATAGGTTTTCTCTAATAAAAAATGGAATAAATGGTTTACCATTAATTTCTGAAGTATCTACATAATGTTCAAATACAAATTGAAAATCTTTAGTGAGTTTATTATTGACTATTTTTTCGGAGAAATTATTTAAGTCAAATTCTACTTTTTCATATTTATCACACTCATAATACTCAAGAGAGTGTTCGTGATTATTCTCTTTTTGGGCAATTACATTTCTGATGAGTTCAACACCTGGATTTCCTTTGTTTTTATACTTCAATTTTTTCTTTTCTACAATATTGACGGTCTTGAGTTTTACCGAATTGGTTTTCAGTTTAAAGTTGATGATTTGATTTTTGTTCTTCACGATGTTTTTAACTTCTTTTTGGTAGCCCAAGAAAGATGCTGACAAATTATCTGTTGCCCATTTAGTTTCAATAGAATACATACCATCAAAATCGGTAGTTGTGCCAATGTGAGAATTCACAAAATTGATATTTACGAAAGGCATAGGATTGTTAGATTCATCTAAAACTTTACCTTTTACTTTAGTGATTTGACCTACAGAGTTGGATGAGTTTAATACCAAAAATAAGAGTAAAACGGATTTGAAAGCTAATTGATGTTTTTTCATTTAAAGGGCTTTGAGGAGGTCTATTTCATCATTTCAAATGATTGGGTATTTCACAAATTGGTATGGGTATCATCTTGTGTTTATTAGCTTTATTTAAGCGATTATAAATGTCTAAAACTTCTTGCTGACGTTTGTTTAAAGTATCAGTATTTCCTTCAAAGCTCATAGCCCACTCTAGTTCTGGATAAGTTGCCCCAATTTGGTCTTCATCTGTTCTATTATCACCCCACAAACCATCGGTTGGTGCAGCTGTAAGGATGGAGTTTATTATGCCAAGTTCTTTGCCGATTTCGAAAACTTCAGATTTTAGTAAATCCGCAATAGGACTTAAATCTACTCCGCCATCACCATATTTAGTGTAAAAACCAATACCGAAATCTTCTACTTTATTGCCCGTTCCTGCCACTAAATAATTATTGAGTTGTGCATGATAGTATAATGTTGTCATTCTTAGTCTTGCTCTAGAATTGACTAATGCCATTTGATGGCTATCGCCTTGAATATCATTACTAACAGTATGCTTAAAACAGTCGTAGGTTTCTCCCAAGTCTATACGTAAAGAAGACACCTTGTTATAGTTTTCTTTTAGCCAATTTATATGCTCGTTGGCTCTGTTGACTTGATTAATTTCTTGGTGAATAGGCATTTCTAAGCACAAGACCTCTAGTCCAGTTTTGGCGGCTAAAGTTGAAGTTACTGCAGAGTCAATTCCACCTGAAACACCAACCACAAATCCCTTAGTCTTAGATTGTTTTGAGTAGTTCAAAAGCCAATCTGTGATGTAATTAACGCATTCTTTAGTTTGCATAGCAGTACAAAGGTAATAAATCGTAATTTTACATCATGAAAAAGAACATCTATTATTTAGTCTTTATTTCACTTTTTCTAATCATGTCTTGTGTACATGATGAATCTACCAATTTTGAGCTTGAAGTAAAACGCTTGGATACTATTTATGCAACTGACCCTTATAATGCGTCTTATGATGATTATGCTGATGAGTACGGCTACTTTTGGGAGGTTTATAGTCAAAATGTGATTTTTTTACCTGCCGAATCATTTGCCGATTCTTTGAGGGCCTTTCAGCAAGAACAAGATTTTGCCAAGCCCTATCAAGATGTAATTAATCAGTACCAAGATTTTAGTACTCAACATAAGAAATTGTCAAGGGCTTTTTACCATTATCACATGGCATTTCCAAATAAGACAATTCCGACAATTGTTACTTTTTTTGGAGGCTTTAATTATATCGCTATTGCTACGGACAGCACCTTAGGAATTGGCTTAGAGATGTTTTTAGGTAATGATAATTACTATTCCAATTTGATTCATAAATTTCCAAAATATATGCATCATCAATTTCAGTCAGAATATCTAACTTCTGTTGCTGTCAATGGTTGGTTGGAGGCTGAATTTCCTGTTTCTTTTGATAGTTTTTTGGCTCAAATGATTCATTATGGAAAAATAAAATATACTCTTAATGAATTTTTAGTCGATGCCCCACCTCATATTACCATGGGTTTTACACAGACGCAAATGGAGTGGTGTGAAAACAGTGAATTTTCAATATGGAAATTCCTAATTGAGGAAGGTTTGCTCTACACCAAGGATCAATTTATAATTAGTAAATATATGAATCCTGCCCCTTATTCCAAGGGTATGCCCCATGAATCGCCAGGACAAGTTGCAGTTTGGGTAGGCTGGAATATCGTTAATGAGTTTATGCAAAACAATACTGAAGTTACCATTTCAGAATTATTTCAAATAAAGGACGCCCAATACATTTTAAATCAATCTAAATACAAACCATAATGAGTGCTAAAGAATCTCAAATTAAAATAAATGTACAATTAGACGACAATAATATTCCTGAAAAACTATTTTGGGAAGCTTCCGATGGAGGTCAGGATTTAAGTGAGTGTAAAGCGGCCTTTCTGTCTTTTTGGGACAATAAATCTAAAGATACTTTACGAATAGATTTGTGGACTAAAGAAATGCGAACCGATGAGATGAAGCACTTTTTTCATCAGACCTTAGTATCTATGGCAGATACTTTAGAAAGAGCAACTAATGAGGATAAAATGGCAGCCGATATGCGTGACTTTTGTCACCATTTTGCTGAAAAATTATTGCGCTGATTTAAAAAGCTCGTTAGTATTTGCTATGAAGGTTAAAATTTCTTCTTTACCATTCTTTTTAGTGGCTGAGCTTAAAAATATTTGAGGGAGTTCTTCCCAGCTTTTGAGTAATTCTTTCTTGTAGTTAATCAGATTTTCTGTACTTTCTTTTTTAGACATTTTGTCTTGCTTGGTGAAGCAGATTACAAAAGGAATGCCGTTTTCGCCTAACCATTGCATAAATTCTAAATCAATAGCTTGTGGTTTTAGGCGAGAGTCCAAGAGGACAAACAGACACATTAAATTTTCTCGTTTTAGTAAATACTTTTTGATAAACTGAGCAAACTCATAGCGTTGAGTTTTGGATACTCCAGCATAACCATATCCTGGCAAATCTACAAGATACCAATGTTTATTTATTAGGAAGTGATTGATAAGCTGAGTCTTTCCTGGTTTGCCTGAAACTTTAGCTAGACTTTTTCTCTCCGTTAGCATATTTATTAAAGAAGATTTGCCCACATTCGAGCGACCAATAAAGGCATATTCGGGCATATCAGCTTTAGGACATTTTTTAATGTCTGTATTACTGATAATAAACTCAGCTTGTTTGATGCGCATCTTAAATTTATTTGATATTGGCGTTCAGCCAAGTGCAAAGAATTTTAGAAAATTCTTCTGGATGTTCCCACATGGGTGAATGACCACACTTATCAATCCAATACAAATCCGAACGTTGGAAAAGACTATGGAATTCTTCGGCAACTTCAGGAGGTGTTACACTATCTTGTTTACCCCAAACTAAACATACAGGAAAGTCTAAATGAGGAATGTCACTACTCATATTATGACGTATAGCCGATTTGGCCATTGTCAGTAAACGAATCACAGAATTTCTGTTATTGGCAATCTCAAAAACAGTATCAACTAAAGCTTTTGTAGCCATTTTAGGGTCGTAAAAAACTTCTTCTGTTTTTTTACGAATATAGTCGTAGTCGCCTCGTCTTGGGAAGGTGTCGCCCATTGAGTTTTCATACAAGCCAGAACTTCCTGTTAGTACTAGGCCTTTAACCATTTCAGGGTGATCTTTAGCATAAACAAGAGAAATATGACCACCTAAAGAATTACCAAATAAGATGACTTTATCTAGCTTTTTAAATTTTAAAAAATCGTGGATGTAATCTGAAAAATGTTTGATACTAGTTTTAAGGATAGGTTTTTCAAAAAGTGGTAGAACTGGGCCAATCACTTTGTATCCATTAGAGGCAAGTTTTGGAATGACGTTTTCAAAGTTGTCTAAACCTCCCATCAAACCATGCAACAAAACAATTACGGGGCCTTCACCAACCTCTATGTATTCATAGCCCTTTTCTTTAATCGTTTCTAAAACCATTCAGATTAAATTTTTCACAAAAATACGTAAAAATAATCATCTCAAAGCCATATAGATTATAACCCAAGAGAATAGGTGTAATTAGAGAAAAGTGTCACGAGTTATCAACAATGTGGTAAAATGTGGTAAAAAGTGGAGTAAAATTGCATATATTTACGGCTTACATACGATTTGAATGATTAACTTAATTGGGACATATGAATGCAAGATTGATGCTAAGGGTAGGCTTATGCTACCTGCAGTCTTGAAAAAACAGTTGTCTCCTATCATAGGAGAGGGCTTTGTTTTGAAGCGTTCTGTGTTTAGCAGTTGCCTTGAAATACATCCTATGAGCGAGTGGAATGTATTGATGTCTGAGGTAAATAAATTGAATCGATTTGTAAAGAAAAATAATGACTTCATACGTCTTTTTACTGCTGGTGTCAAAATGTTAGAAACGGATTCTAATGCTCGACTCCAAATTCCAAAGGATCTAATCAGCTTTGCTAACATTTCAAAAAACGTAGTCATTTCTTGTTCAGTCAATATGATTGAGGTTTGGGATAAAGATCAATACGAGCAAGTATTAAAAGATGCTACTTCTGATTTTGCAGATTTAGCAGAGGAAGTAATGGGCAACATCGAAAAAGAAGACTAATGGCATATCACGAGGCAGTTTTATTAGATGAATCAATAGCTGGCCTTTCTATCCAACCTAACGGCATCTATGTTGACGTCACTTTTGGCGGCGGCGGTCATTCTAAATCCATACTACAAAAATTAGAAAATGGCAAACTCTTTGCCTTTGATCAAGATAGCGATGCACAACAAAATTGTATTGATGATGATCGCCTAATTTTAATTGCTCAGAACTTTAGGTTTATCAAGAAGTTTTTACGTCTGGAAGGTATCCATGAGGTTGATGGTATTCTTGCGGACTTAGGTGTTTCTTCATATCAATTTGATACTGCCGAACGTGGCTTTTCCATTCGAGAAGACGGTGATTTGGATATGCGAATGAATAGAGAGCAAGAACTGTCTGCCAAAACCGTAGTAAACGACTATGACCTTAATGAATTAAGTCGGATTTTTAGAAAGTTTGGCGAACTAAACAATGCTTATGCTTTAGCAAAATCAATAGTTCATTACAGAGAAGAGAAAGTTATTTCAACAACTGAGGACTTGAAAAACGCCGTAAAAGAGCATGTGCCTCCACACAAGAAAAATAAAATATTAGCTCAACTTTTTCAAGCAATTCGTATAGAAGTCAATGATGAAATAAACGCTTTAAAAGACATGCTAAGTCAGTCTGTTGATTTGCTTAAAAAGGGGGGTAGGTTATCTGTTATATCCTACCATTCTTTAGAGGATAGATTGGTGAAAAACCTTATTAAGTCGGGCAATTTCGAAGGAGAAATAGAAAAGGATTTTTATGGTGTTCCTAAGCTCGTTCTAAATTCTATCAATAGAAAACCCATCACTGCAACACAAGAAGAGCTAGATAGTAATCCGCGCTCTAGAAGTGCAAAATTAAGAATAGGTCAAAAGGTATGAAGGATTTAAAACATACATACCAGCCTAAAAAAGGATTTCAAAACGGACTTTCCGATTTATTGAGTGGCAAAGTTCTTGAAAAAGGCTTGTTCGAGCTACTTCCTTTCTCGCTTTATATCTGTTTACTCATAGTGTTTTACATCAATAATTCATACCGAGCTGAAGGTTATGTAAGAACAATTTCATCTTTGGAAAGAGAGCTCAAAGACCTGCGTTCAGAATACATAACTACCAAGTCTTTACTGATGTTTCAAAGTAAGCAAACCGAAGTTCAATCTTTAGTGGCTAGTCAAGGATTACAACAAAGCAATTCTCAACCTTTTATAATACGAGCTAACTAATGAAACATTCTAAAAACATAAAAAGACGAGCTGTTGCTATATACCTTTTTATGATTTTGTTGGCACTTGTTATTATCATCCAACCACTATATACTCAGATTTTTGAGTCACATTTATATAATTCTGAGAATTACAATGTCACACGAACTGTCACAGTTCAAGCATCAAGAGGTAACATTTATTCCGATGATTTATCACTTTTAGCGACTTCAATTCCTGAATATGAGATACGTTGGGATGCCAAACAAGTCGATAAAGAATTATTTCTTAATGATGTTGAAGAGTTATCATCTAAATTATCGGCCCTTTTTGATGATAAACCAGCCTCAGATTATTCCGATTATTTAAGAAAAGTATGGGCAAAACAGAGTCGCTATGCTCTCATAAAAAGAAAAGTAAACTACAATCAGCTTAAGTTATTGAAGCAATTCCCAATTTTTAGTGAAGGCCGATATAAAGGAGGTTTTCAGTATAAGCAGTTGAATATACGTCAAAAGCCATTTCAACAGTTGGCAGGTAGAACCATTGGATATCATAAAAAACAATCCAAATCGGTTGGTATCGAAGGTGCTTTCAATTACGATTTGAAAGGCAAGAATGGTGAGAGATTAGAACATAGGTTGGCAGGTAATGAATGGATGCCTATTCGAGAAAGAGAGTCCTTTCCTGGCAAAGATGTGATTACTACCATTGATATTCGTTTTCAAGATATTGCTCATCAAGCCCTTGAGGATAGGTTATACTATCACGATGCAGACTTTGGTACAACAATACTTATGGAAGTAGCTACTGGCGAAATAAAGTCAATTGTGAACCTCAAAAAAGTCGAGGAAGATAAGTATGTTGAGTTTTACAATTTTGCTATTGGAAGAAGTATTGAACCAGGCTCTACTTTTAAGTTAGCTTCTGTCATTGCAGGACTTGAAGATGGTTTTTTACAATTGGACGATTCTGTAAATACTACAGGTGGAAAACATAGCTTTTATGATAGAGTTATGCGAGATTCTAAAAAAGGTGGCTATGGTGTAATTTCTTTAGAGGAATCATTCACTAAGTCTTCAAATGTCGGAATTTCAAAACTTATCAATAAACACTATAAAGATAAGCCTTCGCAATTCGTAGATAGACTTTATAGTATGGGAATTAATGAGCCACTTGGCATTGCATTGTCTGGAGAGGTTAAGCCTGCTATAAGACATCCTAAACAATCTTCCAATTGGTCTGGAACTACTTTGCCTTGGATGTCTATTGGTTACGGAATAAAAATGACGCCATTACAAATTCTAAGTTTTTATGCCGCTATCGCTAATGACGGTCAGCGTATGAAACCTCTATTTGTAAAGTCTATAATGGCAAATGGGATAATAGAAAAAAACTTTAATCCTGAAGTTATAAATCCATCCATTTGCTCTATGACTACCATTAAAAAAGTGAAACGAATGCTAGAGGGTGTAGTAGAAAATGGGACTGCTAAAAACATAAAATCTAAACAGTATAAAATAGCGGGTAAAACTGGTACTGCCCAATTGATAATTGATGGGGTGTACGACAACCAAAGACACCTTGCATCATTTGTTGGGTACTTTCCTGCAGACAATCCTAAATATGCCTGTATAGTCATGATAAACGACCCCCAAGAAAACGGTAGTTATGGTGGTGATGTTGCAGCACCTGTTTTTAGAACAATTTCTGATTATGTAATGAATACGGACTTAAGTCTACAACTTACAGATACTATCGAAAAGCGACAAATTCCGGTTTCTAAAGATGGCTATAAAAGGCACTTGGCTAATGTCTTCAATACTTTTGACGTGCCAATTTTTAGCGACGACGATAAAGCACAATGGGTTCTTACTAAATCCCAAAATGAACAGGTAAAACTACAAACAAGAAATATCACAAGAGATTTAGAAAAAAATATAATGCCCAATATAAAAGGTATGGGCTTAAATGATGTGTTGTTTTTATTAGAAAATTATGGATTGAATATCAGCTATTCAGGTCGTGGTAGTGTCAAGGAGCAATCCATCAATAAAGGAGAAAACATAAGAAAAGGACAAAATTTAACCATTGTACTTTCATGAAGTTATTGCAAGACATATTATTTGGTGTAGAGATACTTGAAGTTGCTGGTTCAACTCATGCTGCTATTCCAAACGTCTATTTTGATTCTAGAAAGGTCGGAAAAGACGCTTTATTTGTCGCCGTTAGAGGTACAATAAGTGATGGACACGAGTACATCAATCAGGCTATTGAAAAAGGAGCAGTTGCCATAGTCGCTGAAGAACTTCCTTTAACAAAACCAGAAGGACTTACCTACATAAGAGTAAACGATAGCTCAAAAGCTTTAGGGGTTATTGCCTCTAATTTTTATGATAATCCTTCTCAAAAATTAAACCTCGTCGCTGTAACGGGAACTAATGGCAAAACCTCGGTTGTCAGTTTATTGCATCAGTTTTATCAATCATTAGCAATCAAAACAGGAGTTCTGTCAACTATAATAAACAAAATTGGTTTTCAAGAAGTTCCCTCAACTCATACTACTCCTGATGCATTAAGTATCAATAAGCTTTTATCTCAAATGGTTGATGAGGGTTGTAAGTTTTGTTTTATGGAAGCAAGTTCTCACGCTATTCATCAAAACCGAATTTCAGGATTACAGTTTAAAGGTGCTGTTTTCACAAACATCACACACGACCACTTGGATTATCACAAGACATTTGACGATTATATACTTGCCAAAAAAGCACTATTTGATTCACTTCCTTCTGATGCTTTCGCATTAGTTAATAAAGACGATAGACACGGTTTGAATATGCTACACCATTGTAAGGCTAAACAATACACTTATGCCTTAAAGTCTTCAGCAGATTTTAAAGCTAAAATTATTGAGCATCAATTTGACGGTATGCTTTTAAATGTCGATGGCAAAGAAGTTTGGACTAAGCTTATTGGTGAATTTAATGCTTATAATCTCCTCTCTATATATGCTACTACCCTTCTTTTGGGAGAAGACAGTTTTCAATCACTAACAAGTCTTAGCGTCTTGACTAGTGCAGAGGGAAGATTTGATGTATGCAGAGCCAATGACGGTTGTATTGGCATAGTAGATTATGCTCATACGCCCGATGCTTTACTTAATGTGATAAATACCATTAATGAAATCAAGAATAATCAGCAATTGATTACAGTCTTTGGGTGTGGTGGTGATAGAGATAAATCTAAGCGTTCCAAAATGGGGCAAATTGCTTCAGAACTTAGTGACAGAGTCATCATTACTAGTGACAATCCTCGTACTGAAAATCCAGATGATATATTAGATGAAATAGCACAGGGAGTAAACCCTAAACACCTAAAAAAGGTACTAAGTATTTCTGACAGAAAAGAGGCTATTAAAACAGCTTGCTCACTAGCTAACGAAGGTGATATTATTCTGCTAGCGGGAAAAGGTCATGAAAAATACCAAGAAATCAATGGCGAAAAGTTAGCATTTGATGATAAAGAAGAATTAAAAAACACATTTAACCTACTTAGAAAATAATGATTTATTACCTATTTGAATACCTAGAATCCGTATATCAGTTGCCAGGGGCAGGTGTGTTTCAATACATTTCATTTAGGGCAGCCTTAGCGGTCATTACTTCTTTATTGGTTTCTATGGTGTTTGGCGGTAAGATTATCAATCTAATAAGAAATAAACAAATAGGAGAAGAAGTCAGGACTCTAGGTTTAGAGGGAGAGGCACAAAAGAAAGGAACGCCTACTATGGGAGGCTTAATTATACTCGCAGCTATTCTGTTACCAACACTTTTATTTGCCAAACTTTCAAACATCTATATCGTCATAATGCTAATCTCTACAGTTTGGTTAGGGCTAATTGGATTCATAGACGATTACATCAAGGTATTTAAAAAAGATAAAGAAGGCTTGGCGGGAAGATTTAAAATTATTGGACAAGTAGGTCTGGGACTCATCATAGGTCTTACTATGTATTTTCACGAAGGGATTACTATCAAGGAAGAAATCCGAAATATTGACAAAGCCAATACAGAAGTTGTTTTTGGAGAAGAAACAAAGTCACTTAAAACAAGCATACCCTTTGTAAAGAATAATGAATTTGACTACACCACTTTGGTAAGTTGGATGGGAGAAACTGGCAAGAAATACGCTTGGATAGTCTTTGTCTTAATGGTCATTTTTGTGGTTACTGCCGTAAGTAATGGCGCCAATATGACCGACGGTCTAGATGGTCTTGCAACAGGAACATCAGCCATAATAGGTGCTACATTAGGCATATTGGCTTATGTATCTGGTAATGTATTCTTTGCCGACTACCTCAATATTATGTATCTGCCAAACTCTGGTGAGTTGGTTATCTATATGGCTGCATTTGTAGGAGCTTGTGTAGGGTTTTTATGGTACAATTCTTATCCAGCACAAGTATTTATGGGCGATACTGGAAGTTTAGCACTAGGAGGAATTATTGCAGTATTTGCTATTGCTATTAGAAAAGAATTATTGATACCTGTGTTGTGTGGTATTTTCTTGGTAGAAAACTTATCAGTGATGCTACAGGTGGGTTATTTCAAATACACCAAAAAGAAATTCGGCGAAGGTCGTCGAATATTCAAGATGGCACCATTACATCATCATTTTCAAAAGTTAGGTATGCACGAAAGTAAAATTGTTACTCGCTTTTGGATAGCTGGTGTCATGTTGGCTATACTAACCATTGTCACTCTAAAACTGAGATAATGGGGAAAGTTGTTGTGCTTGGTGGTGGAGAAAGTGGCTGTGGGGCGGCACTATTAGCACAACAAAAAGGATTTGAGGTATTTCTTTCTGATATCGGAAAGATAAAGGAGAAATACAAAAATGTTCTTACACATAATGCGATTGAATGGGAAGAAGAAAAACACTCTGAAAAGCGTTTTTTCGAGGCAGATATAATTGTCAAAAGTCCAGGTATCCCTGATACTATTCCTATAATACAAGATTTGAAAAAAGCTTCAGTGCCTATCATTTCTGAAATTGAATTTGCGGCACGATATACCGATGCAAAAATTATTGGTATTACAGGTAGCAACGGCAAAACCACTACTACATTATTAGTAGGGCATATGCTCAAAAAAGCGGGTTTAAATGTGGGTGTTGCTGGAAATGTCGGCGATAGTTTTGCTTTGCAAGTTGCCAATGAGTCTCATGACTTTTATGTCTTAGAGTTAAGCAGTTTTCAATTGGACGGCATAGATAATTTTAAGCCTTATATCGCCATTTTGCTCAATATCACGCCAGATCATTTGGACAGATATGCCAACAAAATGGAGAATTACATTCAATCAAAAATGAGAATTACTATGAATCAGACTTCAGAAGATTATTTAATCTACTGTTCGGATGATAATAATATAACAATGAATTTAAAAACTCAGGCTCAATGTTTGCCATTTTCTATTAAAGAAAATCAAGAGCAAGGTGCTTGTTTAAACAATGATGAGATAGAAATAAATATTAACCAAGAATCATTTAATATGAATATTCAACAATTAGCCCTTCAGGGCAAACACAACATTTACAATTCCATGGCTGCAGCTATATCAGCAAGGATTTTAGATTTAAACAAAGATTTAATAAGAGAGAGTCTTATTGACTTTAAAAATGTAGAACACCGACTCGAACGTGTCATTAAAGTACACGGTATCGAGTTCATTAACGACTCTAAGGCTACCAATGTCAATTCTACATGGTACGCTCTGGAAAGTATGACCAAAGATACCATTTGGATTGTCGGTGGTGTTGATAAGGGAAACGATTACTCATCACTAATTCCTTTAGTCAATCAGAAAGTAAAAGCAATTGTTTGTCTAGGTGAAAATGTAGATTCTATAAAAGCAGCATTTGAAAAGTTAGATGTAGAGATGTTATTTGCATCATCTATGAAAGAAGCCGTCAATAAATCTTATGAACTCGCTACTAAGGGCGATGCTGTTTTGTTATCGCCAGCATGTGCTAGTTTCGATTTATTCGAAAATTATGAGCACCGAGGTTATGAATTTAAATCATCAGTAAGAAGTTTATAAAGATGAGTAAGCTAAAAAAATACATAAACTTAGAGGGCGATACTCGTATTTGGGGGGTTGTATTTTTTCTATCTATTGTATCTATTGTAGTAGTATATAGTGCAACGGGTGGTTTAGCCTATACTTCTTATGGTGGCAACACTTGGCATTTATTCTTCAAGCATTTCAAGTTTTTAATTGTTGGACTTGTATTAATGTATTTTGTTCATAAAGTGCCACATAAATATTTCTCTCGTTTAGGGCAATTAGGGTTCATTATTGCCATACCTATCCTTATTTATACTGTTGCATTTGGTACATCTATGAACGATGCTAATCGTTGGATTACTATTGCTGATATGCCAATAAACACTTTTGAAATTGGAAAAATTGCAATTACTGTTTTTCTAGCCCGTCAATTGGTAAGATGTCAAGACGAACTTAGCGATTTGAAAACGGTTTCTTGGAAATTATTTGCTCCATTAGTATTAATTTGTGCTATTATATTTCCAGCGAATTTATCAACTTCAGCGATGATATTTTTAGCAGGTCTTATGCTATTGTATCTTGGAGGTGTGCCATTTAAGTATTTGGCTTTATTGTTTGGGAGTATCCTCACTTTAGGAGTGTTGGTTATTAGTTTGTCTTTAACAGTCCCTGCCTTGCAAAAAACATTTCCTAGAGCACAAACTTGGGTCAATAGAATTGTTAATTTCTCAGAGAATAAAACTGTTAAAAGTGATGAAAATTATCAAGTGGCGCATGCCAAGGTTGCTATTGTAAACGGAGGAATAAAGGGTAGAGGACCAGGGAAAAGTACACAGCGTAATGTTTTGCCCTTACCTAATTCAGATTATGTTTATGCTATTCTAATAGAAGAATGGGGTTTCTTAGGAGGTTTTGCAGTCGTCTTTGCCTATGTGGTTTTACTATTGCGGGGTAAACGGATTTTTAATTTAGCTAGTGATCCATTAGCAGCCTATCTTGGGGTTGGTCTTAGTTTATCCATGGTTCTTCAAGCTTTTATAAATATGGCTGTTGCGGTTGATTTTTTTCCAGTAACAGGTCAAACTTTACCATTGATAAGTATGGGTGGTGTTTCGGTTATTTTCACTTGTATTTCATTAGGGGTAATTCTTAGTACCAGTCGAAGTGTTAACGTTTCTAAAATAAGTACCAATGTCAGTTAGAGTTATTATAAGTGGCGGTGGTACAGGGGGGCATATATTCCCTGCAATTTCTATTGCTAATGAGTTGAAGCAAAGAGTCAAGGATATCAATATTTTATTTGTTGGTGCTAAAGGCCGTATGGAAATGGAAAAAGTCCCTAAGGCTGGTTACTCTATCAAAGGGCTTAACATTAGTGGATTACAAAGGAGTTGGAAAGATGTTAGAAATATATGGTTTCCTTTTAAATTGATATCTAGTCTGTGGAAGTCGTATTGGATCATTAAAAAATACAAGCCCTCTGTTGTCGTGGGCACTGGTGGTTATGCGAGTGGACCTTTATTATTTGTTGCTTCTAAACTTTCTGTTCCAGCTCTTATTCAAGAACAAAATTCTTATCCAGGTATTACTAATAAATTGTTGTCGAAGTCGGTTCAGAAAATATGTGTTTCATACGATAATATGGAACGTTTCTTCCCTAAATCTAAATTAATGATGTTAGGTAATCCTGTTCGTCAGGATTTACTTGATTCGGCAGAAAAAAAGACAGAAGCCGTCAAGCATTTCAGTTTAGACTCGAGTCGTAAAACGTTATTGGTAGTAGGGGGTAGTCTTGGGGCAAGAACAATTAACCATTCTATAGCTGAGCTCGTTCAGCAATTCGAAGAAAAAAACATTCAATTAATTTGGCAGACAGGACTTTCTTATGAAAGTACTGCCAAGGATTTGTGTCAATCGCTTTCTAATGTACAAGCCCATGCTTTTATTTACAATATGGATTTAGCATATAGCGCAGCAGATATAATTATTTCAAGAGCTGGAGCTAGTACAATTTCGGAGCTTTGTCTTATTGGCAAACCAGCTATATTAATTCCTTCTCCAAATGTAGCTGAAGATCATCAGACTAAAAATGCAATGGCTTTAATTGAAAAAAATGCCGCCCTGATGGTTAAGGATAGCCAAGCTCAAGAGCAGTTAGGTCAAGTTATCTTCGATTTATTAGAACATGAAAACACTCAACAACACTTAGGAGACAATATTAAAAAGTTAGCCATGCCAAATTCAGCTAAACACATTGTTGATGAGGTGTTAAAATTAGTACAAGAAAAATGAATATTAAGTTAGTCGAACATATATACTTTGTAGGGATTGGAGGTATAGGTATGTCAGCTTTAGCACGATACTTCAACGCTAAAGGCAAGAAAGTTAGCGGCTACGATAAAACACCATCGCCTATTACTGATGCACTAACAGCAGAAGGAATGAGTTTACATTTTGATGAAAATTATATTCCTAAGGAGATAAAAGATGCTGATTTTCAATCAGTCCTTATAGTTTATACACCTGCAGTAAGTCAAGATAGCCCACAACTAACTTCTTTTGCTTCTAAAAAATGGACTGTTCTAAAACGAGCTGAGTTATTGGGTTTAATTACAGAAGACGCTTACACAATAGCAGTTGCTGGTACTCATGGCAAGACAACCACTTCTTGCATTTTAGCTCATATACTTAAATATTCTGACATCTATTGCACAGCATTCTTAGGAGGTATTAGCAGTAATTATAATACTAACCTAATTCTTTCAGAATCAGGTGATATTGTAGTTGTGGAGGCCGATGAATACGACCGTTCTTTCTTAAAGCTATCTCCTGATATTTCAATCATTACATCTCTTGACGCCGATCATTTAGACATCTACAATGATATTGATGATATGAAGAATACATTTAAAATGTTTGCATCAAACACAAAGCAGAATGGTATGCTGTTGGTCAATAAATCCATCGATGTTGATTTTGAAGCTCCCCTAGATGGTAGCTTAATGACTTATTCTTCAACAGTTAGAGCAGACAACACAGCCTTCAACTTACGAATTAAAGAGGGTTCACAATATTTTGATGCTAATTTTAAGGAGATTATGCCAGGTCAAGTGTATGAATACGAGTTAAAAGATATTCAACTGCAATTACCAGGAAAACACAATGTAGAGAATGCCATTGCAGCTATTGTTGTAGCGTCTTCTTTAGGTGCTAAGCATGAGAAAATAAAAGCCGCTATAAAAGATTTTAAAGGAGTAAAAAGAAGATACGATTTACATGCTAAAGGCAAGTATGTGTATATTGATGATTATGCCCACCACCCTGAAGAAATTAAAGCAACACTAGTAGCGACTAAAGAGCTTTTCCCAGAAAAAAAGATAACGGTAGTATTTCAGCCTCATTTGTATTCAAGAACTCGAGATTTTGCCGCTGAGTTTGGCGACTCTTTGTCTTTAGCAGATGAGGTGTTGTTGTTGGATATTTATCCAGCAAGAGAAATGCCTATTGAAGGAGTAAATTCTGAAATGTTACTCACTCAAGTAGTAGATTGTGAAAAGTCCTTGCTAAAGAAATCTGATTTAGTTGAGGAATTAACTAACCCTAAAAGAGAACTTCTACTGACGCTAGGCGCAGGAGATATAGACCAATTCGTTGAACCATTAAAACACTATTACGTCAATGAAATGGATTAAAATTATATCACAATTTTTATTTGTAGGAGGTATCATTTTTCTGTTAGCTTTTACCAATACTCGATATAGCAATAAGACTTGTACAGATTATCGTATAAATCTAGCTGACGAAAACACTTCACTCATAACTCGAGGGGAGATAATTTTACTTATGGAATCTATTCAAGATAGTATTGTAGGCACAACCATTACTGAAGTACCTATCTATGAAATTGAGCGTAAAATAGAGAGTTTAAATAATGTGCAAAACGCTGAGGTTTATATCAACATGGAAGGAATGTTACATATAGATGTTTTTCAGAAAAAAGCTATTGTACGAATAAGTCCAAAAGAAGGTAAAGACTTTTATATGGATTCTGAAGGTTCAATCTTTGGGTTGTCACATAACTACACAGAACATCTACTTGTAGCTAATGGTAACATACAAGATAGCACAGATTATATGACTGTTTTAGATTTGGCAAAATACATATATTCTGATAGCCTTTGGAATGCTCAAATTGTACAGATTTATCTAAAGGAGAATAAAGAAATAGAACTTGTCCCTAGAGTAGGGAATCATACTATATTGTTAGGAGACATAACTAACTTTCAAGAGAAACTTAAAAAGCTCTATTTGTTTTACGAGAAAGGAGTTAATCAAGTTGGGTGGAATAATTATAAAGAAATTAACCTAAAATTTAGGAATCAAATTGTTTGTGTAAAAAGATAATTATGGAAAACAACACAAAAATAGCAGTCGGTTTAGATATTGGCACAACCAAAATCACAGTCATCGTTGGTCAAAAAAATGAACACGGAAAGATTGAAATACTTGGAATGGGAAAAGCCCCGTCAACAGGTGTTATGCGTGGGATAGTTGCCAATATTGATAAAACTACACAGTCTATCAACAAAGCCTTAGAGGAGGCCATAACTTCTTCTGGTATGCAAGTTAAGAATGTCAATGTTGGTATTGCTGGACAGCACATCAAAAGTTTACAGCATCGAGGACAGTTAGTTAGAGAAAATTTAGAAACTGAAATTAACGATGCCGATATAAATAAGTTGATGCAAAATATGTATAAACTTGTTATGGTGCCTGGTGAAGAAATCATTCACGTAATCCCTCAAGAATACATAGTTGATAAACAGGATAACTTCCCTGACCCTCGTGGTATGGTGGGTGTTCAGTTAGAAGCCAATTTTCATATTATAACGGGGCAGACTGCTGCGATTTCAAACATCAAGAAATGTGTAAATAATGCTAGTCTAGCTATGACAGGATTGACACTTGAACCTTTAGCCTCGGCAACTTCTGTTCTTGACCATCAAGAGTTAGAAGCAGGGGTAGCTTTAGTGGATATAGGCGGAGGAACAACTGATGTAGCAATTTTTAAAGATGGCATCATACGACATACAGCCGTAATACCATTTGGCGGTAATATTATTACTCAAGACATAAAGGAAGGCTGTTCAATACTAGAAAACCAAGCTGAGCTTTTGAAAATAAAGTTTGGTTCAGCCTTGGCAAGTCAAAATAAAGAAAATGAAATCGTTTCTATTCCAGGTCTAAGAGGTAGAGACCCTAAAGAAATATCCTTAAAAAATCTAGCTAATATCATTCAAGCTAGAGTAGAAGAAATTATAGAATTAGTACATCACGAAATCAAAAATTCTGGTTACGAAAATAAACTTATTACGGGTATAGTGCTAACTGGTGGAGGTAGTCAGCTCAAGCACATAGGTCAATTGGTTGAGTTTCATACTGGCATTGAATGCAGAATAGGATATCCTAATGAACACATTGCCTCTACTTCACCAATTGATGTAAGTAGTCCAATGTATGCTACTGGAGTAGGATTAGTGATGAAATTCTTAGAAGAAGAAAATGGCGATGAATTGAGTAGTGTCCAAAAAAGTGGAACATCTAACGCAGGTTTGGGTGATTTTTTCAAAAAAATGCTCGATAAAATCGACAAATATTTAACAAATGATGAATAAACTGAACTATTAATAATTAATAATTAAAACAATGACAAACGAAAGCGTATTAGCATTCGATTTACCAAAAAACCAATCTTCAGTTATCAAAGTAATTGGAGTAGGTGGAGGTGGTAGTAATGCTGTAAACTACATGTACGAAAATGGTATTGATGGCGTAGATTTTGCGGTTTGTAACACAGATTTACAAGCCTTAGAAGCAAGCCCAATAACCACAAAAATTCAAATAGGTGCCGAAATAACAGAAGGACTTGGTGCTGGTGCCAATCCTGAAGTTGGTCGCCAAGCTGCAGAAGAAAGTATCGAACGTATTGAAGAACTGCTGGAAAGCAATACCAAGATGCTATTTATTACTGCTGGTATGGGAGGTGGAACAGGAACAGGTGCTGCGCCTGTAATTGCTCGAGCTGCTCGTGAAAAAGAAATCTTAACAGTAGGTGTTGTTACTGTACCATTTTGGACTGAAGGAGGTTACAGAAAAAAGTATGCCGAAAAAGGTTTGGAAGACTTAAGAGCAAATGTTGACACTCTGTTAGTAATTAATAATGATAGACTCATTGAAGTATATGGCGATTTGACTTTAAGTCAAGCCTTTGCCAAAGCCAATGAAGTATTGAATACCGCTACAAAAGGTATAGCAGAGGTTATTTCTCAAACATTGATGGTAAATATTGACCTTAATGATGCTAAGCGAGTACTTAAAGATAGTGGTAGTGCTGTAATGGGACAGGCTTATGCTTCTGGTGAAAACCGTGCTATTGATGCTATTGAGGCAGCCTTAGATTCACCGTTATTACACGATAATAACATCAAAGGTGCTCAGCAAGTTCTACTGAAAATAGTTACAGGTTCTGGTGAGAAAGAGATTAGAATGACAGAGTTGTTCAGTATCAAAAAACACATACAAGATGTCGCAGGTTCTGATGTCAATATTATTGAAGGAATCGGTGTTGAAGAAGGTATGGACGATGAAATAAGCGTAACAGTAATTGCAACTGGTTTTAAGGTCAATAAAAACATTGGACCAGCTAAACCGATTACTCCTAAAATCTATGAGTTAGATAAAGACGAGCAAACAGAAGAAGTTGCAACTGAAGAACAAAGTGTTGAGCTTAGTTTAGATGATACTGAAACTGTTGATTCTTTCGAGTCAATGTTTGATACTAGAGCTGATGAATCTACTGAGCAACCACAAGGAACTTTGAATTTTAATACGGAAGAAGAATCACCTGTATTGAATTTTGAACTCGAAGAAGAAGGTTCTGAAGAAAGCCCTATAGACTTTCCAATTGCTATAGAAAATATTAAGCAAGACGACCCTATCAACTTGACGAGTGAAAATGAAGATGACAATGACGAAGTAGTAGTTCACACTCTTGAATTGGAAGAAGATTCTCCAGAGGATGTAATAACAGATTTAAAAGATGATGTGGAAAAGGAAGAATTCACTCAAATAAATCACGGTATTTCTGCAGAGCAAATGGCTTTAAGAAGTCGCCAGCGTATGGAAAGGCTTAGAGAAATAACTGTAAAATTACGCACGCCCTCTGGACTTACAGATTTAGAAAGTGAACCGGCTTATAAAAGAAGAGAAGTCGAATTAGATGACGTTGTTCATTCTTCAGAGTCTGATAATTCCTCTTATGTATTAGGAGAAGACGATGATAAAAATGTAGGTCTTAAACCAAATAATTTTTTACACGATAACGTTGACTAATTATGGATATAAATCAATTAATAAAAGAAGCCATGTTAGCCAAAGATTCGGTGCGTTTATCCTCTTTGAGAGCCATAAAATCAGCGTTTTTAGTGGCACAAACCGAAAAAGGTGCTGGCGAACTTGATGATGCTGCTAGGCAGAAAATCATACAAAAGCAAGTCAAGCAAAGAAAAGACGCAGCCGCCATTTATTTAGAGCAAAATCGACAAGATTTAGCCGATGATGAGATGGCACAAGTTGCTATACTCGAAGAGTTTCTTCCAGAGCAGTTAAGTGAAGATAAAATTCGAGAAGTCGTTACTGCTGTAATAGCTCAAGTAGGAGCTAGCAGTATGGCTGATATGGGTAAAGTTATGGGCTTAGCCAACCAGCAGTTGGCAGGTAAAGCCGATGGCAAACTCATTGCACAAATTGTGAAGTCACTGTTGTCATAGTAAAAATTAATGTTCAGTTAAAAAGCCCCAACAATATGTTGGGGCTTTTTTTATTATATTTGATTAAATTAATTCTGTCTATTACCTTTTTTCAAGTTTTTCCTATTCGTTATTCGCTACCAATGTACTTGTTGTAAATAACGACTCTGTGTATGAACAAGTCGATGTATTTCCAGAGTTTGTGGGGGGTATGGATGCTATGACAAGCTATATTCAAGAGCATATAGTCTATCCAAAAGAAGCTATAGCTAACAAAGAAACAGCTCGAGTTTTTGTCGAATTTGTTGTCGATAAATCGGGTAGTGTTAAAGACGTGCAATTGAAAAGGCAAGGAAAAAAATACTTTGATGATGAAGCAATAAGAGTCGTTTCTGAAATGCCTAAATGGAAGTCGGGATTGCTGAACGGGAAGTACGTGAATATTAGATTAGTTCTGCCTATTGTTTTTAAACTATAAATCACTTCCACTCCCAGCTTTCAATAAGTCGATAAATATCGTCTTTTATGAAATTGGTAATTGGAGTTATGGAGTCGTTTTGAGCAGAATTAAAGTATAAAGCACCTCTAACAAAATGATTTAAACTGTCGGTTAAATAAAACTGCATAGGTGTTGCTGTACTTCCTTGAAAAGTATAAACCATGCCATACACTTTTAAAGAATCTTTAATAAAGACTTGTTCGCTAATAGCTTCTGCAATTTGGGCATGTTTGTAGGCAAGTAGTCTGCTGTCTTCTGTATATTTATTCAAATCACCCTTAAGGTGTTTATAGCTCATATGTACTTTGCCATTGAAGTCATTAAATTCTAAATCAAACCAACATTCATTTTCGTATTTAAAATTGATGTTACTGTAATTGGGTTGCTGAAAACTATATGGGCAACTACTTTCAAATAATGTTGTGCTTTGCTCAGGCAAATCTACTCTAGAATATCCCCAAGGTTTGGGAGTGTAGTCGTTGTTACAAGCAATAAAGATTAAAGCACAAAAAAGGTAAAGTTTATTGCTCATTAATAGTAACTTTTATTCGTTTAACTCTTGTTTTATCTACAGATTCTACTGTAAAAGAATATTGCTCATAGTTCAGTACCTCTCCATTTTCAGGTATGTTGCCTTTCATTTCAAGTATTAGTCCAGCAAGGGTGTCTGATTCTCCTTTAATAGGGTCAAAAAAGTCGATTTCCCCATCTATAGTCTTTAGTACGTCATTCAAAGATGTTTTGCCTTCAAAAATATAATTAGAGTTATCTAGTCTAGAGAAATGTATGCCATCATCATCAAATTCATCGTTTATATCTCCTACAATTTCTTCAATAATATCTTCAAGTGTAACAATCCCTGAAGTGCCTCCATATTCATCAACCACAATGGCGAGATGTATTTTTTTCTCTTGAAATTCTCGCATTAAATCATCAATCATTTTGCCTTCAGGAACAAAAAACGGAGTTCTTATTAAATTACTCCATTCAAAATCTGTATGATTTAGAAATGGTAATAAATCTTTGATATAAAGTATGCCTATTACCGTGTCAAAATTCTCTCTGTATACAGGTATTCTTGAATAGCCACTTGAAATTACTAATTTCTTGACAACTTCAAATGGGGTGTTTTGCTCAAGAGCATTTACATCGACTCTTGATTTCATGATTTCTTTTACTTGAATGTTACCAAATTCAACGATACTTCTAAGAATTCTTTTTTCTTCCTCTTTAGTGTCATTTTCTCCAGCCAGATCTAGTGCTGATGACAAGTCATCAACAGATATTTGATAGCCCTTGGCGTTAAAACGTTTTTCGATTATAGACGTTGATGAAACTAGAAGTTGGCTAAGTGGTTTAAATAGAGTACTTAGTAAACTTAATGGGCCACTCATTCTTTTAGCAAACGTTAGAGTTTTTTGATTGGCATAAACTTTTGGAATGACCTCACCCAATAACAGTAATGCGAATGTGACAACTACTACTTGAATAACAAAGCTGAAAATTGGATGTTGAGTATAATCCAATAAGCTATCGGTCATATAGGTTGAGAGTATAATAATGGCGACATTGATAAAGTTGTTTGATATCAATATGGTTGCCAACAAATGATTGGGTTTCTGAAGTAATTTTTTAATCTGGGTGACACTTGTTTTATCTTCTTCTTCCTGCCATTTGGAAGCGTCCAAAGAAAAGTAAGCCACTTCAGAACCTGATATCATTGCAGAGCAAAACAATAAGGATAGCATTGCTATACTTGCTAACAACAAGTTTAGGTCTAAGTTATTAGTAGTTAAATTTTCTATTAAAAGTGTGAGTTGCTGAGGGTCTTCGTCCAAAAGTAGGGTGTTTAGTTAGTCTTAAAACGGTAAATCGTCATCAGCTGACTCTTGAATTGGTGGTGTTGAATTGGTAGTTGCTTCATTTTCAGTACTTTCAACATGGTCTTTTTTACCTAACATTTCTAAACTGTCGCAAATAACTTCGGTAGTATATCGAGTTACACCATCTTTATCTTCCCATGAACGAGTACGCAGTCGCCCTTCTATATAGACACTATTTCCTTTTTTGAGGTAGGGCTCAACCACTTTTGCTGCTAATCCACCTCGAGTCACAACAGTATGCCATTCGGTTTGAGTGACTTTTTCATTAGTGTCTTTTTTAGTGTATGTTTCGGAAGTTGCCAATGGGAATCTCGCTAAAGAGCCGCCATTTTCGAAGTGTCTTACCTCGGGATCTTTACCCAAGTTTCCAACTAAGATTACTTTATTTACGCTAGCCATTTTTTTATGTTTTTAAGTTTTGCTTATAGTCAAATATAGCCTAATTATTAATAGGTATCAAATTTTAGCTTGAATAAATTTTTCAATGAGTCTTGATACCGCAAGCTTATCAATAGTTTCAATTTTAATTTTTTTAAAATTTGATGCGGGAAGTGTTTTTTGACACTTGATTTCCCAAAATCGAGCATTAATTTTTCTGTGACTTAAAATGTGCTTAAATTCACTAATTGATTCTATACTAAAGTCAATGTCTTTCATCCATGAATCAAATTGATTGTGGTTTAAAATTTCTTCAGTACTTTTTAATTCATCAAAAGTAATGAGTGGAAATTCATACATATTTTGCCATATTCCATCGTCTGCTCGTTTATTGACTAAAGTGTATCCATTCATTTTGAAAAAGAAGTATTCGAAAAAAACGGTTTTCACCTTGACTTTACCTTTTTTAACAGGCAAAAGATGTGTAGTGTTGTTAGCAAAAGCAACACATTCATCTTTTAATGGACAACTATTACAATTGGGTTGCTTTGGTTTACACATTTGAGAACCAAACTCCATTATAGCTTGGTTGTGAGTGTCAGCATCTTCTTTTATCAATAGTGTTTGAGCTATCTCAGAAAATTCCTTTTTACCCCTAGAAGTATCAATTGGGGTGTCAATACCATAAAAGCGTGAAAGTAGTCGAAAAACATTACCATCTACTACAGCATAAGGCAATTTGAAAGCAAAAGATGCAATTGCGGCTGCGGTATATTCTCCAACGCCTTTTAGCCTGATAATGTCCTTGTATTCTTTTGGAAAGAAACCAGCTTGCTGTATTTGTTTGGCAGCAAAATGCAGATTTCTTGCTCTTGAGTAATAACCTAAACCTTGCCATAATTTCAAAACTTGTTCTTCATTAGCATTGGCTAGTTCCGAAACGCTTGGAAATGTTTTAATAAATTTCTGATAATAAGGGAGTCCTTGTTTTACTTGAGTTTGTTGTAAAATAATTTCTGAAAGCCATATCTTGTAAGGATCTTTGGTATTTCTCCACGGCAATTCCCTTTTGTGTTGGGAGTACCATTTGATAATTTTAGAAGAGAAAAAATCCATAAAGTCGTAAATTCTAGCGAGTTATAGTGATAAAACACATCTGAATTAAATAAAAGTAAGTATATTTGCACGCGAAATTAAGATATTTAAACATCTTTTAAATCCTTTTAATTATGACAAAGTTAGAAATCGTTAATTCTATTTCTGATAAAATCGGTGTAGAAAGAGTCGATGTGCAAGCTGTAGTTGAAGCGTTTATGCACGAAGTTAAAAATTCTGTGTCTAGTGGAGAAGATGTTTTCTTAAGAGGGTTTGGCTCATTTATTGTTAAGCAAAGAGCACAAAAAACAGGTAGAGATATTTCTAAAAATACAACGATTATCATACCAGCTCATAATGTTCCTGCTTTTAAGCCCTCTAAAGAATTTGTAAATAAAGTTAAAACAAACGTTCAGTTATAAAAAGAGCTGAATAGAAAAGAGATTTAAAAATATTTAAAACAAAACGTTATGCCAAACGGTAAAAAAAGAAAAAGACATAAGATGGCTACTCATAAACGTAAAAAGCGTTTAAGAAAAAATAGACACAAGAAAAAATAGTCTTTGTACTATTTTAGTATCAATTTGAGATCGTCTATACCCTAGATTTGTTCTCACAGCCGTTATTATTTTGAAATATGAATTGCTAGTAGATTCTAGGCCTAATGAGGTCGTAATTGCCTTGTTGAAAGACAAGAAATTAATAGAACTACACAAAGAACCCATAGGAACAAAGTTTTCCGTTGGTGATATTTTTCTAGCTAAGGTTAAGAAGATTATCACTGGACTAAATGCTACTTTTGTAGACGTAGGCTATGAAAGAGATGGCTTCCTTCATTACCTAGATTTAGGTGTTAAATTCAAAACTTTTCAGAAATTTACACAAAGAAACCTTGGAGGAAAACTTAATACCGCTTCCTTAAAAAACTTCAAACTAGAGGAGGAAATTGATAAATCAGGTTCTATTACAGATGTTCTGCAATCTGGCAATCAAGTTCTTGTACAAGTTGCCAAAGAGCCCATCTCTACAAAAGGTCCAAGACTGACTACCGAAATAACTATTGCCGGTAGATACATGGTGTTAGTTCCTTTCTCTAATAAAGTTTCAGTTTCTCAAAAAATAGAATCCAACGAGGAGAAAAAGAGATTAAAAAAACTGGTTCAAAGCATTAAGCCACCAGGCTTTGGTGTTATTATAAGAACTGTTGCTGAAGGTAAAAAAGTAGCTGATTTAGATGCTGATATCAAGTATTTATACAAAAAATGGCAAACCTTATTTAAGCAAACTAAAAAAGGAAATCCTCCTTATAAAGTTCTTGGAGAGCTTGGAAGAACGGCATCTTTACTCAGAGATGTGTTGAATGATGACTTCATTAGTATTCTCGTTAATGATGAAAAACTTCATGATGAAATAAAAGATTACATAGCGACAATATCTCCTAATCAAGAAAAAATTGTTCGTATGTACACGGGCAAGATTCCACTTTTTCAAAAATTCCAAATTGAAAGACAAATCAAGTCTTCCTTTGGGAAGTCAGTAACTATGCGTAAAAGTACCTACTTAGTTATTGAGCATACTGAGGCTATGCACGTCATCGATGTCAATAGTGGAAAACGCGTCAATTCAAAGCAAGACCAAGAAGCTAATGCTTTAGAAGTTAACTTAATTGCTGCTGAAGAAGTTGCACGTCAGTTACGATTGCGTGATATGGGTGGTATCATTGTAGTTGACTTCATAGATATGTATAATGGTGAGAATAGGAAAAAGTTATTCGAAGCATTAAAAGAGTTTATGGCTGATGATAAGGCTAAACACCATATTTTGCCACCATCGCGTTTTGGACTTATTGAAATAACAAGACAGCGTGTTCGACCAGAATTGAATATTGAAACTAAAGAAGGTTGTCCTTCTTGTAAAGGAACAGGTAAAATAGAAGCAAGTATTTTGTTAATTGATGAAATTGAACAAAAGTTAGCTAAAGCCACCAACAAGAGTAACGATATCATTTTAAAAACTCATCCATTTGTGGCGAGTTATATCAATAAAGGTTGGTTTAGAAATCAAAGAAAAACGTGGTCTAAAGAATTCGGTTGTAAACTACAAGTAGAAGAAGATACTACTTATCATCTTTTACAATATCGCTTTTTTAACAAGGAGCGTAAAGTCATTACAACCTAAGTATTTAGGCTTTTTAATTCGCTTAATTTTTTACGATACTTTATCAGTGGAATAAGTGCTATGCATAAAAATATAGCTCCTAATAAATAGCCATACCTTACATTATCACCACTATTAAAGAATGGTAAGGATACGCTAGTGATTAATGCTGTTCTGATAAGGATGCTAACTGAATTAAATACGCTACCTGTTCTTCCAATGATATCGTTAGATACCTTTTCAAAAAGGAATGTAATTCTTAAAATACGTGTTCCAGCATTACTTAGTCCAATTAGAAGACTAACAGCGAAAAAAGCAGCGACACTCTTGGTATAAGTTAGAAGCAGACAACCTCCAATTGTAGCTATCATCAAAACGATGATGTTTGTTATGATATTATTTTTACCCATTACTTTGTGTATTCCAAAACCTGCTAATAAAGCACCAATAGAATAATATACTTCAGAAGATGCAAAGACATCTCCACCTTCTTTTAAATAGTTACTGACATAAACGGGAACCAACACAAACATTTCAACAATTAAAAAAGTAAAAATTGCATAAGAACAAACGCCAAAAATAAAAATTAGAGAATTCTCTTTTAGAAAAGAAAATCCTTTTATCAGACGACTGAACATATTTCCTTGGTCAATGTTCTTTTTTACTATGGGTTTATATTTGATAAATAGGATTATTAGGAAAGCCAAAATATAGGTAAATGCGTCCATTAAAAATATTTCGTGTATTTGCCAAGCTTGTATATCGAAAGGTATATTAATCTTGAAACCTAATAAATTTAAGATACCATTTTGTGTGCCAGTCAATAATATAGCAGCAAATGCACCAGCAAAAATACTCGTTGATTGCCCTTGTATCTCGATGTAGGCATTTAGCTTAGCATAATTTTTTGGCTCTGTTATTTCTTGACCAAATGCATATAGGTTGGGATAGTGAATATTATAATGAAACATAGTCGTCCCAAAAACAGCCAATACTAATATCCATGGCGTTTGACCAAAACTCATTCCATACAAAGCGATACTTCCGATTATTAAAGCACAAGCTAAATTAGAGTATAAGAACATTTTCTTTCTTGAATACCTATCGATAAGAGTGCCTGAATATAAACCCCAAAATAGACTTGCAAATGTTAAAATAGCATAACCTTTAGCATATGTGCCTCCCATACCGAGTATATCTGCAAAGTACCAAGGAATAGCAATCATACTTATACCTTGGGCAAGCCCTGATATGATATTAGCTACAAATAATAAGCCTATTGCTTTTTTATTTTTCATTGGGTACAAAAATACTACCTTTGAAATGATGAACGACAAAATATACGATGTAAAAATTGTAAAAGACCGAATTAGACATTATTGTGCAGTAATGGATCGTTGTCAATATCAGGTAATTACAAAGCTTAAGTCCTATGGAGTGAGTGATGCTTTAGCTGATGAAATTTTAATTGAATTGATACAAAACAACTACCTTGATGAAGAGCGCTTTGCACGATCTTATTGTAGTGGAAAATTTAAAATAAAACGCTGGGGACGAAAAAAGATAGCTTTCGAACTGTCTAAGCTGAAAGTGCCAAAAAGCTGTATTTTATTAGGGATGTCTGAGATAGATGATGCAGATTATATGGATGTTATACAGCATTTAGCGAATAAGAAAATGGCTTTGATAAATGATAAAAACACCTATGTTAGAAAGAAGAAAGTGGTGGATTATTTAATTAGGAAGGGCTATGAATCTGAATTGGTCTGGTCTTACATCCACAAACTTTAAAACACTAAATTTGCCTCAATGGTTACAGCAGAACAGATAGACGATATTAAAAAAAGAATAGCTGACTTAGAAGCCTTTTTATCTATACAAGAAAAGAAAGACTTTGTAGCCGCTGAGGAGTTAAAAACTCAAGCTGTTGATTTTTGGGATAACCCTAAATCTGCCGAAACTCACTTGAAAAATATCAATAAACAAAAGGTATGGGTTGTTGCTTTTCAAGAGGTGCAAAGTGCTTTTGATGACCTTTCTGTGCTTTTTGATTTCTTTCAAGAAGGAGAAGCAGATGAAGATGAGATAAATAAAAGTTTCGACTCTACTTTGCTTAAAGTTGCTGACTTAGAGTTTAAAAATATGCTAAGTGGCGAAGAAGATAACCTCTCGGCAGTGATGACTATAAATCCGGGTGCTGGAGGAACAGAAAGTCAAGATTGGGCTGAAATGCTTATGCGTATGTACATCATGTGGGGGGAGAAAAATAAGTTTAAAGTCAAAGAGCTAGACTTTCAAGCTGGAGATGCTGCAGGTATAAAGTCGGTCACCCTACAATTTGATGGTGATTTTGCTTTTGGTAATTTAAAAGGTGAAAATGGAGTACACCGATTAGTTCGTATTTCTCCATTTGACTCTAACGCCAAACGACATACTTCTTTCACTTCGGTTTTTGTATATCCTTTGGTAGATGAATCCATAGAAATAGAGATTAACCCTGCTGATATCAGTTGGGACACTTTTCGGGCTGGTGGTGCTGGCGGACAAGGAGTTAATAAAATCGAAACTGCAGTTCGCTTAAAACATGCTCCTACAGGAATTATAATTGCTAATTCAGAAACCCGTTCTCAGCTTGAAAATAAAGAGAAAGCCATACGGTTGTTGAGGTCTCAGTTATACGAGATAGAATTACGCAAAAGACAATCTGAAAGAGATAAGATTGAAGACGGCAAGAAAAAAATAGAATGGGGTTCTCAAATTAGAAACTATGTTTTGCATCCCTACAAAATGGTTAAGGATTTAAGAACAGAATATGAAACATCTAATACTCAAGCTGTTCTTGATGGTGAAATCAATGATTTTATCAAAGCATATTTAATGGAATTTGGTCAAAAATAAAATTATGGAAGTAACAATTTATCACAATCCTAGATGTAGAAAGAGTAGAGAAGCCTTATCTTTTTTAGAAGAAAAGTCGTGTAAAATTACAGTTATAGAATATCTGAAAGACTTATTGTCAACTGAAGAATTAAGGGCTTTACTTCACGACTTATCTATAAAGCCAATTGAGCTCGTTCGTAAAAATGAAAGTATTTGGAAAGAACAATTCAAAGGTAAAGACTTGAGCGATACAGCAATTATAGAAGCGATGGTTCAAAATCCTAAATTAATTGAACGACCAATAATAAAAAGTAAGAAAGGTACTGTTGTAGGAAGACCTTTGGAAAGGGTGCAAGAAGTGATTTAAGCTATTCGAGGTCTTCTACTAAGTCACGATTTTTGTATGACTCGATAAACCAAGCGCCAATCCAATATGGTAAAAAACTAATAATGAAGGTTAACAACCAAAATGCCATACCAGCGATAACTAAAAAGAGGACAAAACCTATAAACATATCTTTATATATTTGAATTAACTTTGCACAAAAGTAAGTGTTAATATTCTAATAAAAAAATCATGAGCTATAGAATTGAAAAAGATACCATGGGCGAGGTAAAAGTACCTGCCGAAAAGTATTGGGGAGCCCAAACAGAACGTTCCAGAAACAATTTCAAAATTGGTCAATCAGCAAGTATGCCACTAGAAGTAGTCTATGGTTTTGCATACCTTAAAAAAGCAGCCGCTCATGCCAATTGCGAGTTAGGTGTTCTTTCTACTGAAAAAAGAGATTTAATTTCTGCTGTTTGCGATGAGATATTAGAAGGCAAACACGACGGTGAGTTTCCATTAGTAATATGGCAAACGGGTTCAGGTACACAATCTAATATGAATACCAATGAAGTGATAGCCAACCGAGCTCACGTTTTAAATGGTGGTAGTTTAGATGACGAAAGTAAAGTTATTCATCCTAACGATGATGTCAATAAATCTCAATCGTCTAACGATACTTTTCCGACAGGCATGCATATTGCCGCTTACAAAATGATTGTTGAAACTACTATTCCTGGAGTAGAAATGTTGAGGGATACTTTAGATAAAAAATCTAAAGCATTTATGCATGTAGTTAAAATAGGAAGAACACACCTAATGGACGCTACACCATTGACATTAGGTCAAGAATTTTCTGGATATGTTTCACAGCTAGACCATGGATTAAAAGCACTTAAAAATACTTTAGCTCATCTTTCAGAACTTGCTCTTGGTGGTACAGCTGTAGGAACAGGAATAAATACTCCAGAAGGTTATGACATTCTTGTTTCTAAAAAAATTGCTGAATTTACACAGCTACCATTTGTATCAGCAGACAATAAATTTGAAGCTTTAGCGGCTCATGATGCTATTGTAGAGTCTCATAATGCTTTGAAGCAATTAGCAGTTTCTCTAAATAAAATAGCCAACGATATCCGTTTGCTAGCATCAGGTCCACGAAGCGGAATTGGTGAAATAATAATACCATCTAATGAGCCTGGTTCGTCTATAATGCCGGGCAAAGTTAACCCTACGCAATGTGAGGCACTAACAATGGTATGTGCTCAGGTTATGGGTAATGATGTAGCTATTGGTGTTGGTGGAATGCAAGGTCATTATGAGCTTAATGTATTTAAGCCGATGATGGCAGCTAACATTTTACAGTCGGCACGATTGATTGGAGATGCTTGTGTATCTTTTAAGGTTAATTGCGCAGAAGGCATAGAGCCTAATTATGATAATCTAAAAAAGAACTTGGATAATTCTTTAATGTTAGTAACCGCTTTGAATACCAAGATAGGTTATGAAAAAGCAGCAAAAATTGCTAAGACGGCTCACCAAAACGGTACAACATTAAAAGAAGAGTCTGTCAATTTAGGATACCTTACTGCCGAGGAGTTCGATGAGTGGGTTCGCCCTGAAGATATGTGTGGTAGTCTAAAGAAATAGACTACACATATTCGTCTCCTTTATCTCTTTTTATATCACTAACAAATTGTTTAATCTGTTGCTCGTCTTCTTTTTTGCAGATAAGTAGGGTGTTTTTATTATCGATAATAATATAATCTTCCAGACCTTGAATAACAACAACTTTATCATTAGGCGCATTGATAATATTTTTTTTAGAATCATAAATCATTACATTATCGCCAATAATTCCATTTTGACTTTCATCTAGCTTTAAATGACCATATAAAGAGCCCCAGGTTCCTAAATCACTCCAGCCAAAGTCAGAAGGATAAACAAAAACATTTTCAGCTTTCTCCATCAAACCATAGTCAATAGATATGTTTTTACAACCAGGAAAAATGCGATTAATGAACTCTACTTCTTCATCCGTATTGTAATAATCGTTGCCATCTTCAAATCTGTCGTATAAATCTCTTAAGTGTTTTCTTAGACCTAAAGAAATGGCTTTAGCACTCCAGATAAATATTCCAGAATTCCATAAAAAGTCACCGCTTTCTAAAAATTGTTGTGCTAGTTCTAAGTTAGGTTTTTCTGTAAATGTTTTAACACTATGTATGTTATTATGAAGTTCAGAATTTCCTTCGTTGAATTGAATATACCCATAGCCAGTATCTGGTCTTGAAGGTTTTATGCCTAAGGTTAAAAGCACATTATTTTTTGAACACACTTCAAAACAATCAGCAACAATTTTTGTGAATTCATCTTCATTACTAATCAAGTGGTCTGAAGGCGCGACTATGATATTAGCATTAGGGTTTTTCTTAGTTATTTTGAAAGAGGCATAGGCAATACAAGGGGCTGTATTTCTCATTGAAGGCTCACATAAAATATTATCTTCTAGTATGTCGCTGAGTTGTTCTAAACATAAATCCTTGTATTTTGCATTGGTAACAACAAGGATATTTTCTGCAGGACAAGATTTTGCTAAGCGTCTAAAAGTTTGTTGTATCAGTGTCTCTCCTGTGCCTAGTATATCTAAAAACTGTTTTGGAAATGTACTTCTACTCATTGGCCAAAATCTAGAGCCAATTCCTCCAGCCATTATAACGGCATAGTTGTTTGTGTTCATAATAAGGATATTATTCTTCAAAAATACAAAATCAAATCTGTACTTCAGCTAAGGGGTTAAAAAGATAAATTCTATTGTTATTTAAAGACTTGCACTGAAAACGTGTTCTAATTTTCTTTTCCTTAATATATCGTTTGCCATTGGGCGTTGAAAAAATACTGCCGTAAGGAATATCAGAAATGGTAAGCGTAGGATTTTTATCGTATTTCCTTAACGCTTTCACAAGTTTATAGTCTGAACTACTAGATGCTTTGGGGTTTTTCAGGTGAATTGCTAAGTATTGCTGTATGTCAGTTGGAAAAATAGAGATAAAAGCAAGCATAAGTGTTTTAAATTCGTTTTTCCATTCTTTGCCGTGTGGAGCAACTCTAGAAGAATATTTATCAGTCACCATCATATGTGCTATTTCGTGGGTTAGCGTAATTAAAAATGAGTAAGGATTTAAGTCCTCATTAATAGTGATATAATGTTTATTTTGAATATACCGATAATCTCCCAATTTACTTGATCTCGATTTTTTTATAGTCAATGTGCAATCATAATCTGTTAGCCATTTAGAAATGGTTTTTACCGATTGGGTGGGTAAAAAGTGATTTAAAGACTCCATTAGCTTAATAATTGATAGGCAACGAAACTTGCTAAATAAGCTAAAGCACTCATGTATATAAATTGTATAGCAGGCCATTTCCAGCCGTTAGTTTCTCTGAAAACTACAGCTAAAGTACTCATGCATTGCATAGCAAATGCATAAAATAACATTAAAGACAAGGCTACTGCCGGAGTAAAAAATGTTTCTCCTGTTTTAGGGTTTTTATATGACATTAACTTTTCACGAATTGACTTGGTATTATCGGCATCACCAACACTATAAATAGTGGACATAGTACCTACGAAAACTTCTCGAGCTGCAAATGAGGTTATCAAAGAAATGCCAATTCTCCAGTCAAAGCCCAATGGAGCAATAACGGGTTCTATGCTTTTACCAATTATTCCTGCGTATGAAGATTCAAGTTTTTCGCTAGCAATTACCACTTCAGCATTTTCTGTGTTTTGGTATTTACGTTCTATTTCGTCAAATTTAGAAGATGGGCCGTAGGAGGATAAGGCCCATAAAACGACAGATATAGCAATGATGATTTTTCCAGCATCAATAAGAAAGACTTTCACTTTTTCTATAATGGTATAAAAAACAGTTCTCCAATCTGGAGTTTTATATGTAGGCATTTCCATTACAAAATAGCTACGTTCTTTAGACTTGATTATGTATTTCATCAACCAAGCTATCAATATTGCTGAGACAAAACCTATTAGATAGAATCCCATCATTGTTAAACCTTGCAGATTGAATATAAACCACTTTTGTTCTGCTGAAATCATCATTGAAATTAGTAGCGTATAAACTGGAAGTCGTGCTGCACAACTCATTAAGGGAACTACCATAATTGTAATTATTCGCTCTTTCCAGTTAGGGATTGTTCTGGCTGACATTACTGCTGGAATAGCACAAGCAGCACCACTTAATAAAGGTATTATTGAACGACCACTTAGACCAAATCCTCTCAATAGTTTATCTGTAATAAAGCTCACTCTAGACATATAGCCAGTATCTTCCAATACGGCAATAAAAGCAAAAAGAAATGCTATCTGAGGAACGAATATGACAATACCACCCAAACCAGCAATAATGCCATCCACAATTAAATTATTTAACGCACCTTCAGGTAAAGAATTGGCAAAAAATTGAGATAGTTGAGAAATGGAATTATCAATGATTTCCATAGGATATTCGGACCATGAAAATACTGCTTGGAAGATTAAAAATAGCACACTTAAAAAAATAGCAAAGCCATAAATAGGATGTGTCAAAATATTATCCAATTTTTGAGTGAGGCTATTGTTTTTACTGTTTTCAGGATATTCAACACATTTCTCAAGTAGTTGGTCTATAGCCTTATATCTTCTTACTGTTTCGGTAGCTTGTAAGCGTTTGGCTATAAATTTATGTTCACTTATGATGTTGTCTAATTTTTCTTTGTCTTGTTTGGAAAAATCAGTAATTGTTTTGTAGTTGCACGCAATTTGAAAGGCATTATAGTCACTAGCTTTGTTAAGTAATTTTTGTATATCTTCTATTAGGTCCGGACAAAGATTCTTGATGTCTACAAAACTATTTTTGTTTTCTCTTTCTTTAACATTAAGAATAGCTTGTTTTAAATTTCCAATGCCTATTTTTTTTCGTGCATTTATTGGTACTACTGTTACGCCAAGTTTTTCTTCTAATAGTTTCAGATAAATTTTAACACCATCATTTTCTATAAGATCCATCATATTCAATGCCAAAATACAAGGGGTCTTTAAATCAATAACTTGTGTTGCTAAACACAGTGACCGTTTTAAATTCGAGGCGTCAACAATAATTATATTTACATCAGGATGATGTTCATTTTTGGGGTCGCACAAAACTTGAAAGCTAATACTTTCGTCCATAGATTTTGGATACAAGCTATAAGTACCGGGTAAATCGATGAATTCTGTGTCTATTTTATTTTTACTAGCAAGTTGAGAAATTTGACAGGCACCAACTTTTTTGTCGACAGTAATTCCGGGAAAGTTACCAACCTTTTGATTTAGACCCGTGAGAGCATTAAATAATGTGGTCTTTCCGCTGTTTGGATTACCCACTAAGGCTACAGTGATTTTATTTGATTTTGCCAATGAGTTATTTTATTTCATTAACTAATATAGTTTCTGCTTCTGCTTTTCTCATGCTAAGAACATATCCAGAAATAGATATTGCAATGGGGTCTCCAAGTGGTGCTTTGCGTTCAATGTGAATTTTTTCTCCAGGTAAACATCCCATTTCCATCAGTTTCAAAGCTAATTCTTTATCAGAAAAAGAGTCAATAACAGCTTTAGTGCCTAGTTTTAATTCACTTAAATTTTTCATGCCACTAAATTACTTATTTAGAATTAATCTAAAAAGTAATTAAATATGTTTTTCAACGGCTGGTTGTGTTTTTGAAAATGATGGACAATCACAATCTTCTTTTAAAATACCACAAGAAGATAAGCTTAAAAAAAGCGAAGTAATTAAGACGAACAGAAGTATTTGATTTTTAGAAAACATAATTATTGTATAATCTTATCAAAAATACTAATATGCTTTTAAGATAGCCACATAAATATTGTTATTTTTGGTGGACTATGATTAATGGCTTAAAACTTTTTGGCTTGTACCTCAGTATGTTGGGGAATGTGTTTAGTCGCCCAGAGAATAAGAAGGTTTATATCAAACGCATTGTCGATGAAATGATTAAGCTTGGTGTAAACTCTTTGACAATTGTTTCTATCATATCTTTATTTATGGGTGCCGTTGTGACTATACAAACGGGTTTGCAATTAAATAATCCTTTTATTCCTAAATACTTGATTGGATATGCTACACGTGAGTCACTCATATTAGAGTTTTCACCGACCATGATTGCCCTAATTCTTGCAGGTAAAGTAGGCTCTAGTATTGCCTCTGAAATTGGAACAATGAGAGTTTCTGAACAAATAGATGCTTTAGAAATTATGGGCATCAATTCTGCTGCCTTTATTATCCAACCTAAAATAATAGCATCAGTATTATTTTTCCCTTTTCTTGTTATTATTAGTATGGGTATTGGTATGTTCGGTGGGTTTTTAGCAGCTACCCTAGGTGGAATTATTAGTAAGCCAGAATTTTTGCAAGGGCTTATATATTGGTTTGAACCTTTTTATATTTTTTATGCTCTGGTAAAAACGGTATTTTTCGCTTTTGCTATTTCCTCTATTTCTTCTTTTTTTGGATACTTTACTAGGGGCGGAGCCTTAGCCGTTGGAAAGTCTAGTACTAAATCAGTGGTTTATAGCTGTATAGTTATTCTTATTATGAACTTCATTCTTACGCAATTAATGTTGGCATGATAGAAGTTAAAAATATACATAAAACCTTTGGAGATAATCACGTTTTAAAAGACGTATCTTTTACCTTTCAGTCTGGTAAAACCAATCTTGTTATAGGAGCTAGTGGCTCAGGTAAAACAACCCTCATAAAATGCATGGTAGGTTTGCATAGAGCTGATTCTGGAAGTATTTTATTTAATGAATCCTCATTTGATGATTTGGATAAAAAAGAAAAACGAAACCTTAGAAAAGAAATTGGAATGCTTTTTCAAGGTGGAGCATTATTTGATTACCTAACAGTCGAAGAAAATATTGCTTTTCCTCTCAATATGTTTACTGATATGAGTAATGAGGAAAAAAAAGATAGAGTAAATTTTTGTTTGAAAAGAGTCAATTTAAATAATGCTAATGCCTTATTTCCTGCCGAATTAAGCGGTGGTATGATGAAACGAGTAGCTATTGCAAGAGCCATTTCTATGAAGCCTAAATATCTATTTTGTGATGAGCCAAACTCAGGTTTAGACCCACAAACAGCCATTATTATTGATAACCTTATTCAAGAAATTACTCAAGAGTATAACATAACAACTGTAGTTAACACTCATGATATGAATTCAGTTATGGAGATAGGAGATAACATTGCATTTATACACCAAGGTCAATTGGCGTGGCAAGGCGATAAAGACTCCATAATCAACTCCACAACTAAGGAGTTAAATGATTTTGTTTTTGCTTCTAAACTATTCAAAAAGTTAAGAAAATAGACACAAAAAAAGGCTAGTCAAAACTAGCCTTCTTTATTGTCAAATATTAACTATTACTTAATTATAATCTTTTGCGTTTGTGCAGTTTTTCCTTCAAGATTAATCAAACTTACTGTATAAATACCTTTTTCGAAGTGACTCAAGTTGAATTCTTTCGTTAGAGTATGTTGATTCAAAAATTCTTTATGTACTAGTTGACCAAGAATATTATGAATTTCTATAGATGAGCTTTCAGATAAATCGTCAAAACTTAGGCTAAACACCCCATTATTAGGGTTGGGATATATGGTAAAAAATGATAACTCCTCTTCTTCTTCAATACTTGTTGGTCCAGGAACATCAGGGTCAAAATTCATCCTAACCATAGGAATAGATAGGTATATACCGTCCTGAGGTGCTGTTCCACTAGTTCCAGAGAATCCATTATATATTCTCCAACCATAACTACTAATTTTAGAGCTACTAACGCCTATTCTTGTTGTATCAGTTGTAGTTCCATCACCTCCAACAGTAATTAAATATTCTTTATCTGCAACTAATGGAACAGGAGTTGGAAATTTTACACTTTGCCATGCACCTGTACTGACTATACTAAGTGGGTTAGATTCTGTTAGAAATGCAGCCGTTCCTGATATGATTTCATAAACTTTGGCTTGGATTTTACCATTAGGGTAACTGTTATCAGCGATGAATACATCTACGGCGTATAAATCATCATCAGCGGCTATATCAAATGAATTGCCATGCTCAACAGTCGATGCTGTTCCAATTGCGGAAAATAAACTAAAACTCAACGCTGGAGTGTTATCATCCCTTGCAAAAGTATATTCACTAATATTTAGGCTTCTACTTAAAGCTTGGGTAGATGTACTATCTGATTCTGCTATGAAGTCCAAATCGTAGTTGCCAGTTGAACTTACGTTAAAAAATTGATTAGCAAAAAATGTATCTCTAGCTAGTGAAACCAAATTCTTACCCCAACTTTGATCCGTGTAGCTTTCTGAACTGACTTCTATTTTTAAGCGTACAGAATCTTGAGCATTGTTTCCTGTATTTCTTATGACAGCTCTAGCAATAACCCCCTCTACATTTTGTTGTTCAAGTGGAATTATGGAGTAGTTGTTTATATACGAATTACCACTCATATAATGGTCATAAGCAATTAACGATAAATCATAATTTTTTAATTTTTTAACCACAATGTTATCAATAGCAAACCCACTTGCCCAACTATTCCCATCAGACCATCTAATTCTAATATTCACAGAATCTGTATTATTATAATCCGAAAGTGAAAAAATGCCTTCCTGCCAGTCATCTAAACTCGTTAAATTTCCTGATATATCTGTCCAAGTCGATTGATTAGCTGTTTTAACTTCTACAACAGCATCGCCACCACCATAATTTTTGTCATGGTAATAATCAAATATCAAAAACACATCTTCAAGACCTGTAAAGTCTAATCTAGGTAACTCTATGACTTCAAAGCTAAGATCACAGTTATTATTTGTATTAGGAGTAATTCCATTGGGTTTACAAGCATCATCATTAGTCATAGCAAATTGAGTATGCTCAGAAACAGGCCAATACCCTCCAACATTGGCATCCTCAAAGTTTCCTGTGTAGAACCCACTAACGTTTTGAGCTGTAGAATTCACTGTGACATTATATCCATCTTCTAAAGATGATGTAGTTATATCACTTGGTAATTCAGGAGATGAAACGGACTCAAAGTTTTCACAATAGATGTAGGATGTGTCTGAACAATCTAATTGTTGATTACTACTTCTTGGCGTAGTTTTGATAAGTTTTTTTGTGGTGTTATCTCTGAATGCTTCAAAATTTACGGGATACGGATTTTGAGCAAAGGAGATATACGAAATGCACAATAAAATGAGATGTAATTTTTTCATAGCTAAAAATTTACTTAATAATTACTTTTTGAGTACTAAGCTGTCCTCTTTCAGATTCCAAGCTAATGGTGTAAAGTCCACTATTCAAATGAGTAAGATTCATTTGTTTAGTCAGTTGATTGACCTTAATAAAATCTTCTGAGTACACAATCTGACCTAATACATTTCTTACATTTAGATGAAGATCTTCTTGTTTTTCAGACTTTATTTTTATCTTGAAAATTCCACTATTTGGATTAGGATATAGACTTAAGTCAGCTAAACCCAATTGCTCTTTTATACCAATTACATTAGGGTCAAAATTTAATCGTACACAAGGAGCTGATATAGTATAAAACCAAGTATTTGGTTCAACATTTGTTCCTGCTCCATCTACATCAACTAAGAAACTTTCTTGTGGATCAACAATTCCACCTGTGCTGATAAAAGCAGTATCAGTTGTTGAAGTTGCTGCAGCTGTGTATAACATAACCATATATTCCGTGTTTGCACTTAAATCCCATGGGTTATCAAACTTAAAATTATACCAATTCCCAGCACTTTGACCTATATTTTTCTCTTGCGATTCAATAATAAATACTCTCGAGCCATCCGATTGTATTTCGTATAGTTTAATTCTACCCTTAGCATCCGGACCAGTTCTAGCATCCATTCTGATTTTTACAGTTTCTAGCTCTTTGCTTTTATAAATCATAAAACGATTTCCTATTTCATAAGCACCATCATCATTCATCACTCGTCGTTGAAAATTACCTTGGTTGTAATTACCATTATCCTTGCCATATTCATATTGGTGAATTTCAAAACCTACTCTTATGGTATCTGTATTGAATTGGTTATCATTGTCGCTTCCCCATATATCTGCATTATAAACCCCTGTAGCTGATGGAGTAAAACCTTGATTAGTGTAAAGTGTATCAATAGATGTAGGGGTACTCACTAGACCATGACTTTGAAAAGATTGGTTTTCGCCAACAACACTAGCATAAATTCTTGAGCTATCTATGTTGTTGTATCCAGAGTTTTGTAAAGAGCCAACAAAATAATACGTTGTTTGTTCAGCTTGTTCTAAATTCATTATTCGATAGCTTGTTCCTCCGTATACAGAGGTTGGAGTTACATAAAAAGCATTAAGCAGATTAGCATCATAAGGATTGGTTTTTACAATTTTGACATCATCAATCATCCAATAGTAAGCTTCGGCTTCGTCTGCTTCCCATGAAAATTTAATTTTTACATCCGATTTTTGACCGGCGTATTGCGTTATATTCAATTCAATTTCATTAGTTTCTTTTACAGAATTTACAGTACTGCCTATACTTACATCTATACCATTACTCCAATTAGTCCCGTCATATATGTAAACCTTTAGTGTATGATCGGGGCTACAACAATATCTATACATGTGTGTAAATTTTAGGGTTACATTAGTGTCGTTGGATAAGTCTATACTAGGAGAAATAAGTTCACCATGCTTTTTCACAAATGCAGATTGAGGAAGGTTTGTATTCGCTTTATCAGCGTCAAAAATCATCCAGCCATTATCTTTGGTTTCAGATTCTAGAGTTAATGGTGGATTACCAGCAAATGGACCTTCAGAACCATCCGTATCATACTCCCATAAGGTGCTGTGTGTGCCAGATACTGTCCAAGTTTGCACAGTAGATGTGTTATTGCCATCTAAGCCATTGGCAAAGTCATCTGACCACAATATTACATCTGTAGCTGAAGAGGCAGCACTCGAGGAATAAGTATTGTCGTCATCAATCCATCCTTGGTATTCCGTAGGGGTGTTGGAGGAATGACTAAGAAATGAGTTTGATTGTAAAAGTTGAGAAGTTAGTTGCTGAGCAAAAATATTAAGAGTTAATAATATGCCCATAAAAGTAAGTACAGGTTTCATAGTTTTAAGTTTAAAAAGTTGTCACAAAGTTACATAAAATTCTGAGCAAAAAAAAAAGCAGGTTTGTAGCCTGCTTTTTTTTAAACGAATAGTGAACGTATTTATTGAATAGTCACTTTCTTTACCATAAAGTTTTTGTTGTTATTCTCTAATGTAACGGTATAAACACCTTTTTCTAAATGGCTAAGGTCTAGCCATTTGTTCAGTGAATTGGTTATCGATACTTTTTCTGAATACACAACTTGACCTACTAAATTTGAAATATTAATACTTATATCTTCCGATTGCGAAGTTTGAATTTGTATGTTGAAGTGCCCGTTGTTTGGATTAGGGAAAACATTAAATTTAGATAAAGAGTTATTTTCTTCAATACCTACATTTACTCCAACAACAGTAGGATCAAAATTTAATCTTACACATGGAGCTGATGTTGTATATAGCCAAGTCCCAGGGTTTACTCCCTCTTGTGTGCCATCAATATCTTGCACTAAACTTTCACTGTTGTTAGGATTGGATCCAGATGTATTAACAAATACTGTGTCTATACCATTATATGTAGCATAAATAGCAGGTAAAACCACTTGTCCAGCATCTAGTATAATTGGAGGGTCAAATGATACATCGAACCAATCTCCAGTATATTGACCTAAATTTAGGGTTTCTGTTTCTACTAAAAAGCTAATTTCTCCAGATTGAGTATCGACAGTATTTAATCTTATTGTACCTTGAGCATTTGCAGAGGTTCTTTCATCCAAACGAAACTTAACGCTATACAAGGTACTTGTTGCATATATATCAAAAACATTTCCATATTGTCTTGAGCCGTCAGCGTTGATGCCATATCGTCCAAAATTGGTAGCGTTATCTCCATTGTCTCGAGCATAAATATAATCAGATACAACAAATGTGCGTCTAAGCGTATCAGTTAAAACATAACCATCATCATCTTTACCAACAATGTCAGCATCATATGTTCCTATTTCTGTTGGCGTGAAACCATCATTGACGTAAATACTATCCCTATCACTAGAAACTAGAGATAAACCATCACTTTGTGACATAAATCCAGCAGAAGTCACTTCGGCATGTATTCTCAAACTGTCAAGCGTGTTATATCCTACATTTTCAATATAACCACCATAAAAGTATTCTGTTTCTGAAATTTGTTCCAATGGCATTACACGATAAGATGTGCCTCCAAAATAAGCGCTAGGTACATTATTAAAACTATTTAAAAGATTTGAAGAATAAGGTTGAGTTTTGATAATTTTCACATCATCAACCATCCAAAAATAGTGAGAAGCTGTATTTTCACCAACAGCCCAGTCAAAACGTATTTGAACACTATCCTTTAATGCTGCTATTTCTGTGATAATAACTTCATAAGTTATGGTTCCTGATAGGACGTTAACAGTACCTAGGTCATTGACTTGATAACTAGCTGCTGATTCCCATCCAGAACCATCATTGATGGATACCACTAATTCGTGTGAACTAAAACAACACCATCTGTAAGCATGTTCAAAACTTAGAGTCACATTTGAATCGTTTGATAAATCAATATAAGGAGAGGTTAGTTGGCCTTGTCTTTCAGAGTAAGCCGAGGTAGGCAATCCTGCATTTGATCCATCAGCATCAAAAATCATCCAACCGTTAGCTGCAGATTCTGACTCCAATAAATAAGGTGTATTTCCTGCATAGTCCCCATTAGAACCATCAAAATCAAGTTCCCAGACATCACCGTCATCGCCACTTACTGTCCATGCTGGATCTATAGAAGAATTGTTTCCATCTAGACCTTCTCTAAAATCTTCGTACCAAATGACATCAGCACTGTCTTCTTCAGCAACAGCTTGTAACGAACGTAACTGATATATAGTTGGGGCTTTTTCAGTAAAGCTCATTAATGACTTAATACTTTCTTGTGCATAAGAACATAAGCTAAAAGCCATTCCAAAAATTAATAAAGCGTGTTTCATAATATTGAGTTTTAATAAAAAAAGCAGACGCTAGCCTGCTTTTTTTCTTGTTAAGATTAAGTATATAATTATTGAATAATTATCTTTTTAGTAGAACTTGTTCCGTTTTCGTTAATTAGAGAAACAGTATAAATTCCTTTGTTAATATCAGACAAGTTGATAGTAGTATTTAATGAATTACCAACGATTTGCGAATAAATAGTTTGCCCAATAATATTTTTAATTTCTATTGTCTGCTTGTCTGTTGAATTAGTCAATGAAATATTAAATATTCCGTTGTTTGGATTTGGATAAACGTTAAAAGCAGAGTATGAATTATCTTCAATACTAGTTGGTCCAGCAACATCTGGATTCATATTCATTCTTACCATAGGAGTAGAGCCTGTTGTTCCATCTGTAGCAGTTGTTCCATTACTATCAACCCAACCGTTGTAAACAATATAACCATAACTACTTTGTACACTACCACTTGAACCAATTCTAAGGGTGTCATTTAAAGCAGAACCATCTCCAGCAACAGTAATTAAATACTGGCTTTCAGCATCTAAAGCTACAGGATTAGCAAACTTTACGCTTTGCCATCCGTCACTAGCCGATACTGATAATAAGTTAGTTTCTTCTAAAAAGAAAGTTTGGTTGTCTTGATAAAGATAAATTTTACCTTGAATTTTAGCATTTGCTGTAGTAGCGTTATGAATATATGCATCGATTGCATAAAGTGTATTGCTCTCGTATATATCGTAGATAGCTCCTCTTTCCCATGTGCTTATGCCATCGCCAGAAGGAAGAAGTGAATTTACAGCGTCAATTTCGTTATCATCTCTAGCATAAATGAAGTCTGTAATTTCAATAGATTTAGATTTTGTAACAGTCGTTACACTATCAGACATAAGATAAAAATCTAATTGATAAACACCAGTAGATGTTGGCTGGAATCTTTCAGTACATTGTAATGTATCTTGCTCTAGAGATTCTAAGTTAACAGCAGTACTTTGTGAAGTGAAACCAGTAGCTGATGCATGTAAACGAATAGAATCTTGTGCAAGATTTCCGTTATTAAATACATAAGATTGGAATATTATTCCTGTAGAGTTTGGAATCATACTTAATGGAATTTGAGAATAGGATGATGCAAACCCATCATAACCTGCTAACCATTGGTTGAATAGTGGCATTGATAAAGAATTATCTTGTAATTCGTTAATTTCAATATCATCAACAGCAAATCCTGTTGCCCAACTTCCGTTGTCACTCCATACGAAACGAATAACAATCGAATCTTGGTCATTGTAATCAGATAGGCTAATGATTCCTTGTTGCCACGCTTCTAGATTGCTTAGAGGGCCAGAAATATCAGTATAATTGACACCTCCGTCATTACTTACTTCAACATAAGCATCTCCACCACCGTAGTTTTTATCGTGGTAGTAGTCAAATATTAAAAACACATCAGATTGACCAGTAAAATCTAGCATTGGTAAAGTAAGAGATTCAAAAGCTAAATCACAGTTGTTATTGTTTCCAGGTGTTACTCCACCGGGTCTACAGGCATCATCATTTGTCATAGCAAATTGGCCATGCTCTCCTACTGGCCAATAACCTCCTGCGTTTGCATCAACTGAAGTTCCAGTATAAAAACCTGATACTTGAATTTGATCTGAATTTGAAATTGTGTAATAATTTTGCTCTAAAGTGTTTGTTGATACATCAGATGGTAAATCTGGAATTGAAACGGTTTCAAAATCTTCACAATATAAAGCGTCTGAAGTTGAACAATCAACAGAAGATCTTAGAGTAATTTCGTATTTGTTTAGGTACTTTGTGTGCTGGTCATATCTTGACGCATCAATAAAATTTTGATTGTTCATTATCTGAGCAAAAGAAGTGTTTGCAAGGATTAATAAACAGATGATAGAATAAAAATTTTTCATATTACTTGTTAAATTATCAGTTAAGTGTGTACGAATTTACGGTCTTTTTTCATAAAAACCTAGACCAACTAACAAGTATTTTATGTAATCTTAAATGTAACTCTCAATACTCTCGCACGAGCATACTAAATTTCTATCTCCAAAGGCATCGTCAACACGACTTACACTTGGCCAAAATTTATTGTCATTGATATATTCAAGTGGAAATGCCGCTTCTTGTCTGCTGTATGGTTTTTCCCATTTATCATTGGCTATTAAATTAATAGTATGAGGAGCATTTTTTAAAACATTATCTTTTTCGTCAGACTGTCCACTTGCTATAGCGTTAATCTCTTTTCTAATAGATTTCATAGCTGCAATGAATTTGTCCAATTCTTGTTTACTTTCACTTTCTGTAGGTTCAACCATAAGTGTTCCAACAACAGGAAAAGAGACTGTTGGTGCATGGAATCCATAGTCCATAAGTCGTTTAGCTATATCCGTAACTTCTATTCCAACATCTTTAAATGGGCGACATTCTAGTATCATTTCATGAGCCACCATATTATTAGGGTTGGTATAAAGAATGGTATAGTCGTCTTTCAATTCTTCTTTAATATAGTTAGCGTTAAGAATAGCCACTTCAGTAGATTTTGTTAATCCTTCTTCACCCAACATTTTGATGTAGGCATATGAAATGCACAATACTAATGATGAACCCCAAGGTGCTGCAGAAATGGCAGAAATGGCTTGTTCACCTCCTGTTGGGATAATAGGGTTAGAGGGTAAAAATGGCTTGAGATGTTCAACCACTCCTATAGGACCCATTCCTGGCCCTCCTCCTCCATGAGGAATGGCAAATGTTTTATGAAGATTGAGGTGACATACATCAGCTCCAATAATAGCTGGATTTGTTAATCCAACTTGAGCATTCATATTAGCACCGTCCATATATATTTGTCCGCCATGTTGATGAATGATATTTGTCACTTCAATTACTGATTCTTCAAATACACCATGAGTAGAGGGGTAGGTAATCATCAAGGCAGCTAAATTTTCACTGTGTTCTTCTGCTTTTGCTTTTAGATCATCAACATCAATGTTACCCATTTCATCGCATTTTGTAACAACGACTTTCATGCCAGCCATAGTGGCAGAAGCGGGATTTGTACCGTGTGCTGATGAAGGAATAAGACAAATGTCTCTATTACTTTCGTTTCTACTTTGATGATATGCTCTTATTACCATTAAGCCGGCATATTCACCTTGAGCACCAGAATTGGGTTGTAAAGACATACCGTCAAAGCCAGTAATTTCACACAGGGATTCTTCTAGTTCGTGAAACATAATTTGATAGCCTCGAGCTTGATTGATTGGCGCGAATGGGTGTATGTTGCTAAATTCACTCCAACTTAGAGGAAAAAGCTCAGCAGCAGCATTTAGTTTCATGGTACAAGAGCCTAGAGGTATCATGGAATGATTCAATGCTAAATCTTTATTCTCTAATCGCTTAATGTAGCGCATCATTTCGGTCTCACTGTGATAGGTATTGAATACCTCGTGTTGCATATATGGACTTTCTCTATATAATTCTTTTGGGATAAACGAATTGGCATCTGTATAATTTCCGCTCAGTACATTTTTTATTAATTCGGTCGGGTCAGAGTGATTACAGCTTTTTGCAAATACGCTTAGAATATCATTGATGTTTTGAAGGCCATCTTTTTCGTCAATGGAAATGGAAAGATGTTTATCATCGATATAATTAAAATTCATCTTAGCATCTTCAGCAAATACCTTGAGTGTATCAATAGACACGTCATTTATATTGACCAAAATAGTGTCAAAGTAATTTTTATTGAGTTGTTTGTAGCCCAATTGCTCTAGTCCCTCAGTTAAGACACATGCTAAGCCGTGTATTTTTCTAGCAATATTTTTAAGTCGTTTTGGACCGTGATATACACCATACATTCCCGCCATAACAGATAGTAGCACTTGAGCAGTACAGATATTAGATGTTGCTCTTTCTCGCTTGATGTGTTGTTCTCTGGTTTGAAGTGCCATTCTCAATGCTCTATTGCCTTCAGCATCAATTGTAACACCGATAATTCTGCCAGGTATATTTCTTTTATAGCTTTCTTTTGTAGCGAAATAGGCCGCGTGAGGACCGCCATAACCCATAGGGATTCCAAAGCGTTGGGTTGTTCCAACTACGACATCTGCTCCCCATTCACCAGGAGGTGTTAAAAGAGTAAGACTTAATAAATCGGCTGTTACAGCAATACCAACGTTATTGTTTTTAGCATCTTGAGCCAAAACTTTATAGTTTTCAATGTTACCATATTTGCAAGGATACTGAACTAACATACCGAAAACATCATCTGAAAAAATGAAATCAGAATGTTCAACAATTTGAAGTTTTATGCCAATTGGAGTAGCTCTTGTTTTAAGGACATCTATAGTTTGGGGAAAGCAATCTTTAGAAACTAAAAATGTACAAGCTTTAGCTTTTTTCTTGTCTTTGTGCATGGCATTGAATAGCATTATCATTGCTTCAGCCGCTGCAGTTCCTTCGTCTAGCAATGAGGCATTAGCAATTTCCATAGCTGTCAAGTCAGTTACCATTGTTTGGTAATTTAATAAAGCCTCGAGTCTGCCTTGTGCAATTTCAGCTTGATATGGCGTGTAAGCCGTATACCAACCCGGATTTTCTAATATATTTCTTTGAATAACGCCAGGTAGAATAGTGTTGTAGTAGCCTAAGCCAATATAAGATCTATAATTTTTATTTTTTTGACCTAACATTTTCATATGGTCAAGTAACTCGGATTCATTGAGAGCTTTGGGTAAATCCATTTTCTTTGATAGACGAATAGCCTGAGGAATAGTAAGGTCAATTAGCTCACTCATATTAGAAACTCCAATCTTGTTAAGCATGTTTTCTTGGTCGCTTGGTCGTGGACCGATATGGCGTTCTGAGAACTGATTCATATTGTTAGTATATTTAGAGTACAAAAATATGAAATGAAGTTGTAATTTAATGAACTAATATTCTATATTTTTGACTAGTGGATTTGCTAAAAAAATTAGGTCAATTTTTTGTTTATAGTAATGTCTTTGTATCATTTTGTGTGCTAGCACTGTGTCAAAGTACTAGCATAATAATTGGTGTCGATTCATCACATCTTTTACCCTTTGTATTCTTCTCCACTTTGTTTGCGTATAATTTTCAACGTATGGTAAGGTTTAGTCCAAACAAAGAACAATCAGCACATCTAGATTGGCTCAATAAGAATCGATTATTTATACTTATAATTACTGTTATAAGCTTATTTCTGTCCGTTTATTATGCCGTGAGTTTATCATTTTCAACATTTTATTTTTTGATACCTGCCTCAATCATCAGCTTGTCTTATCCCATCAAAATAATTCCTTTAGGAAATCAAAAGGTTTCGTTGAGAGAACTGCCAAGAGCTAAAATATTTCTTATAGCTTTAGTTTGGTCCATAGTTAGCGTTGCTCTAGTTACTCTTGAAAATGAATCATTTTATACTCTTGATACCTTATTGCTTTTTCTCAGTAGATTTAGTTTTGTTTTGGCAATAACAATACCATTCGATATTCGAGATTTAAAATATGATGATTTGTCATTGAAAACGATTCCTCAAATTTTTGGTGAGCAAAAAGCAAAAATGATAGCACTCTATTGTCTTGCTTTCTTCGAATTGATTTCTATTTTTCACTTTTTTGTTGGTGATTTTTCGTGGCAGCTATTATTAGCACTGTTGTTTACTTCTTTGCTAAGCGGAATTTTGATAATTAAATCCTCTCAAGAAAAGAATAACTTCTTCTTTTCTTTTTGGGTAGAAGGAGCAAGTATAATAATGTATTTACTTCTTTTTATTATCCCATTGGCTTTTGGTATCTTAGCCCTCTAATTTAACATCATGCAAAACACTTTAGAATTTGCCCAAGATTCTGACCAGCAAGATGAGCTGTCAGCCTACAGACAACGTTTTTACCTTCCTAAAATTAATGGTAAGGATGCACTTTATTTTACTGGTAATTCTTTAGGGTTACAGCCAAAAAGCACACGAGAATATGTTCAGCAAGAGTTAGATGACTGGGCAAAATATGGTGTTGAAGGTCACTTTGAAGCCAAAAATCCGTGGGTATCTTATCATAAAATATTATCCGAGCCATTTGCTCGATTAGTAGGAGCAAATAAGGAGGAGGTTGTTGCTATGAATGGGCTTAGTGTAAATCTTCACCTGATGATGGTTTCATTCTATCAGCCAAGCTCCAAGCGTACTAAAATTATCTGTGAAGCAAAAGCATTTCCTTCAGATCAATATATGCTTGAAAGTCAAGTAAAATTTCACGGCTTAAACCCAGATGATACTATTATAGAGGTTTCCCCTCGTGATGGAGAACATACCATTAGAGAAGAAGATATATTATCCACCATTGAAGAAGTTGGAGAGGAGTTGGCTCTAGTCTTTTGGGGCGGTGTAAATTATTATAGTGGTCAGGTCTTTGATATGGCTAAAATTACCGAAAAAGCGCATGCTCAAGGGGCTTATGTTGGCTTTGATTTAGCTCATGGTGTTGGCAATATTGAGCTAAAGTTGCACGATTGGAACGTTGATTTTGCTTGTTGGTGTTCTTACAAGTATTTGAATGCTGGTCCTGGTAGTGTTTCTGGTGTTTTTGTACATCAAAAGCATGATAATAATTCCAATTTACCACGATTTGCTGGTTGGTGGGGGCATGATGAAGAACGCCGTTTTTTGATGGAAAAAAACTTTGTGCCGATGCCAGGAGCTCAAGGTTGGCAATTGAGTAATGCGCCTGTTTTTGCTATGGCGCCTTGTAAGGCTAGTATGGATATTTTTGATGAAGTAGGCATGACTCGATTAGTATCTAAAAGTAAGCGTTTGACAAACTATATGGAATTTATATTCAACGATATATCTTCTAGATACAATAATTGCGATTTAGAAATTATCACTCCAAAAGAAGAAAGATATAGAGGGTGTCAATTGTCTGTTTTATGTCACGGTCAGGGTAGGTCGATGTTTGATTTTATTACTAAAGAAGGCGTTATTGCAGATTGGAGAGAACCAAACGTTATTCGTTTAGCACCTGTTCCATTATACAATTCTTTTGAAGATATTTATCAGTTAGGTCAAATCATAGAAAAAGCATTATCATGAGAAAAAAAGTTACTATAGCTGGTGCCGGTTTGGTAGGTTCTTTAGAAGCTATCTACTTAGCCAAACGTGGGTTTCAAGTTGAGGTTTATGAAAGACGACCTGACATGAGAAAAGTTGAATTATCCGCTGGTCGTTCTATCAATTTAGCTTTATCTGCTAGAGGTTGGAATGCTCTAAAGGCGGTTGGTGTAGATCAAGATGTGGAGAAAATGGCTATTCCAATGTATAAAAGAGTCATGCATGCAGTTGACGGCTCTCTTACTGACCAACAGTACGGACAAGATGGAGAGGCTATTTATTCTGTATCTCGTGGTGGTCTTAATCAATTGCTGATGAACTTAGCGGGTGAGCAAGAAAATGTGAATATGCATTTCAACTATAAGTGTGTTGATGTAGATTTAAAGTCAGCCTCTGCAACCTTTGAGCATAATGATGGCAATCAAAAAAATGTCGATGCTGATATGATTATTGGTGCAGATGGAGCATATTCTGTGATACGTTCAAAAATGATTAAGCAAGACCGTTTTCAGTATTCGCAACATTATATTGAACATGGTTACAAAGAGCTGACAATACCAGCCAATTCAGATGGCACTCACAAATTAGAAGTTAATGCCTTACACATTTGGCCAAGAGGAAGTTATATGCTTATTGCTCTGCCAAATATGGACGGAAGTTTTACCTGCACACTATTTTTTCCATATGAAGGTGAGTATTCCTTTAACAGCTTACAAACCGAACAACAGGTTTACGACTTTTTCAAAGAAGTATTTCCAGACACTTTAGACTTAATCCCTAATTTGGTAGAAGAATATTTTCAAAATCCTACCTCCTCATTAGCTATAATGCGTTGCAACCCTTGGACTGTCGACGATAAAGTATTACTCATTGGAGATGCCGCTCATGCAACAGTTCCCTTTTATGGTCAAGGTATGAATGCGGGCTTTGAGGGCTGTTTTGTTTTGGACCAATTGATGCAAAAACATGGCGAAGATTGGCAGGCTTGTTTTGATGAATACTCTAAAATAAGAAAGCCAGATGGTGATGGTGTTCAAGATTTATCTATGCACAATTTTATTGTTATGCGAGACAAGACTGCCGACCCTAAATTCTTACTTCAGAAAAAAATAGAACTACATTTTTCCAAAAAATATCCTGACAAGTGGTTGCCTTTGTACTCTATGGTTTCATTTAGTACTATTCGTTATTCTGAAGCATGGGAGATTGGACAACAACAAGAAAAGCTAATGCAGAAAGTTATGGACGTTCCTAACATTGAAGATAAATGGGAGAGTGATGAGGTGGAACAGTTGATGCTTAGTTTAATCGCTTGAGAAAAATTTTACAATCATATGCACGCTTAGAAGAGCATATTCTGCTGATGATAAGAGCAGAGTTTTTTATTCAGCTTATTGGTGCAGCTTTTTTTCTTATCCTAAATATATACCTAGCTAAAGAGGGGTTTAGTGATCCCGAAATAGCCAACTATATTTCCTATCGTTTTTTAGCAGTAATGGTCTTAGCTTTTCCTTTGGGGTTTTACATTAAAGGCAAACGCCTTAAACCATTTTTTACGATAGGTAGTCTTGGCGTTCCTTTAGTGGCTATTGTTATGATACTTGCTATCCGTAATCAGATGTTTGTTTTTCTACCCTATTTATTTGTGTTTTGGGGTGTAGTATTTACATGTTTTCAAGTCAGTACTTTGCCATACATTATGAGAAATACTTCAAAAGAAAACCAATCTCATGCCATATCTTTAAATTATGCTACACATAGTTTTGGAACAATTATTTGTAGTATCATCATATTTATTTTAAGTCGTTCATTTAGAACTATCGATGAAGGGACTATCCTGTTGTTTATTTCATTAGTGGGGCTAATTGGTGTATTTTTCTTATTGCAACTCAAGACTGACGATGTACTAGCAGAAAAGAAAGGTATTCAATGGAAGTCTTACGACTGGATTTTGTTGTTTAAAGCCATAGTGCCAACTATAATAATTTCTATTGGTGCAGGTTTGACTATCCCATTCATCAATTTATTTTTCTATCATGATTTCGGTGTGGACTCTTCGGAGTTTGCTCTAATTGGAGGCGGTGCTAGTTTGCTAGTAGCGTTTATGGCTTTGTTAGTTCCAAAGGTCAAAGATATATTAGGGTTTAAAAAAGGTATTACACTAACTCAGTCCATTGCTGTTTTGGCTTTAGTTGCTTTAGCTACTACAGAGTTTTTTGTGGAGTATTGGTGGGCTTTGCCATTAGCTATTTTATGTTTTTGGATACGTACGCCTTTAATGAATATGGCTGCGCCTATGACTTCAGAGCTAACTATGAATTATGTAGGCAAGGAAAACCAAGAAATTTTATCTGCCATAACTGCTGCTATTTGGAGTGGTAGCTGGTACTTCAGTTCTCAAATATTTAGATTTTTAAAAAGTATGGATATGCCCTACGCTTATATTTTTTATATCACAGCAGCTCTGTATGCTTTTGGGGTATTTACCTATTATCTACTTATCTTGGATTATGAAAGGAGAGTGGAATGATTTTTTAGCCCTTCAATAATTATTTTCTTTTGTTTTTTGGACAAGCCATCTGTCATTATTGAAAATTGTTTTTTGTTATTATTAAAATGAATGCCTTTCCAATCTTCAGTTATTTCATAAATAGGCCCTATTAAGTCAAATTTATTTTCTTCTTCCATGGCTAACATTTTCCAACAAATGGATTCTTTTTCAATGTTGAAATAATATTTGCTCATTCTATAAAACTCATATAGATGTAAAGGCATTGGAATAATAAAACTTACTAATAAAGCTATAGTCGATATTCTTTCAATAGGACGTAAAAGGATATAAGCGGTTAAAAATAATGATACAACGGCAAGTAAAAGTCTAATTCTTTTTTTGGTTTCGAATAGTTGTAGTTTTATCATGAAATAAGCTCTAAGAAGATATTCAAATATAAGGAATCATTTTAAAAAAGGGTTATTGGCTTTTTCGAAGCCGATATTTGTACTTGGTCCGTGTCCACAATAAATTTTGGTATTGTCATCAAGGGGAAACAGTTTTTCTTTGATACTCTCAATTAGTGTATCAAAATCACCGCCCGGCAAATCGGTTCTGCCAATACTCATTTGAAACAACACATCTCCACCAATTATAAAATCGTCTTTTTTAGAATGAAGAACAATATGACCAGGGGCATGACCTGGAGTAAATAGAATATCTAACTCACTTTCTCCAAACTTTACTTTTTCACCTTCATTTAAAAAATGAGAAGGTAAAGGGCTTTCTTGATAATTGTGAAATCCATAGACCGTACAATAATCTTTCACAGACTTAAGTGTTGGCACATCCAATTCATGCATAGCTAAGTCCAATTTCCATTTGTCAGCAACAAAACGGTTACCTAAGACGTGGTCTATGTGACAATGTGTATTTATTAGAAGAACAGGCTTTAGCTTATTTTCAGACACGAAATTGCTTAGCGTTTCTTGTTCGTACTTATCATAGCAACCCGGGTCAACTATGATACATTCTTTAGTATCGTCAAACAAAACGTAGGTGTTTTCTTGAAAGCCGTTAAATGTGAAAGATTGTATTTGTATCATAAGGCAAAGATATTTTGATTTATATATCTTAGCAAGGAATTTACATTATGTCTACAATAACATTACTTTTTTTAATTTTAATAGGTTTAGCAGCAGGATTGTTGAGTGGATTTATCGGTGTTGGTGGTGGAATAATTATTATTCCTTTATTAATGATATTATTGGGAATGACTCAACATCAAGCGCAAGGAACTAGTCTAGCCGTTATGTTGCCACCAATTGGAATATTGGCCGCTTGGAATTATCATAAAGCGGGTTTTGTAGATTGGAAATATGCCTTAATAATTTCAGTAGCTTTTATTGTAGGGGGTTACCTAAGTTCTAAATGGGCAGTAAATGTTGATGCAAAAACACTAAAAAAAGTCTTTGGCATAATGCTACTTATTGGCGGCTTTAAACTAATCTTTGGTAAATGAAAAATCTTCAAAATAAGATAAAATATCTTGCCGAAAATTATTTCAAAGATACTGTTGAAATTAGACGATATCTTCATACCTACCCTGAACTTTCGTTTAAAGAATACAAAACATCGGAGTATATTCAGCAAAAACTTACAGCATACGGTATCCCTTTTACGTCTGGATTAGTAGAAACAGGAGTTGTAGGGCTTATCAAAGGTAAAAACCCCAATTCTAAATGCATCGCCTTACGTGCCGATATAGATGCATTACCAATTCAGGAATTGAATGACTTAGATTATACTTCTAAAAATAAGGGTGTTATGCATGCTTGTGGGCACGATGTTCATACAGCATCACTTCTAGGTGTAGGGCGTATCCTCAATGAATTGAAGGAGGAATGGGAGGGGACAATTAAGTTAATATTTCAGCCTGGTGAAGAAAAATTGCCTGGCGGTGCATCTTTAATGATTGCCGAAGGTGTATTGGAAAACCCTAAAGTAGATAAAATTATTGGTCAACATGTTTCGCCTGAGCTAGATAGTGGTGTTATTGGAATGCGTGGTGGAATGTTTATGGCTTCAGCAGATGAAATATATATAGATGTTATTGGTAAAGGAGGACATGCTGCGCTTCCAAAGGGTAGGGTAAATCCAGTACTAATTGCAAGTAAAATATTAATAGCCTTATACGATAGATTTGATAGAGTAAAAGATACCCCATCGGTATTTTCTATTGGAGTTATTGAAGGCGGTTCTGCTGGAAATATTATTCCCGACACGGTTAGTTTACAGGGTACTTTTAGAGCTATGAATGAAGAATGGCGTAAAGAAGCACACCAAATTATGCGAGACATTTGTTGTTCTACAGCACAAGAAATGAGTGGTGAGTGTAATATAGAAATTAAAATTGGCTATCCTTTTTTAAAAAATGATAAGTCTTTTACTAAGCTTTGTTTTGAAAATGCTCAAAAGTTCATAGGTGCTAAAAATGTGATTGAAATTCCAAAACGAATGACTGCCGAGGATTTCTCGTATTATTCGCATCATGTACCAGCTTGTTTTTATAGACTAGGTGTGGGTATTAATAATCAAGAGAGAAAACATTTGCACAACGCTTATTTTGATATCGACGAGTCGGCTTTGAAAAATAGTATTGGAATAATGAGTTGGCTAGCTATAAACAGTTAGTTAGCGATATCTGAAATGAATTTTATTCTGTAAAGTCTCAATTCCTCGTCAGTATATTCATCTTCCTCAAATTCATTTCTTGCTTCGTCAAAGGTTGCGCTTTCAGAATTTTTAAAAAAGTCAGATAATTCTTCTTCTTGATATTCATCAATTATTTCATCAAGATAGTAGTTGAGGTTGATTTTAGTACCTGATTCTACAATTGTTTCTATTTCTGTAATTAGTTCTTCTACAGTTAGTCCTTTGGCAGATGCAATATCTTCAATGGAAAGTTTTCTGTCAATACTTTGAATAATATAGACTTTGTTACTAGACTGTTTAGCTACTGTTTTTACTACCATTTCCTCAGGTCTTATCACATCGTTGTCTTCGACATACTGTTTGATGTATTTCAAGAATGGTTCTCCAAACTTTTTAGCTTTTCCTTGCCCAACCCCATGTATTTGCGCTAGTTCATCAGTAGTTATGGGGTATTGATTAGCCATGTCTATAAGAGATGCTTCAGAAAAAATAATATTTGGAGGTAAGCTTTTTTCTTTAGCATATTTTTTTCTCAAATCTTTGAGGTTAGCAAATAGTATTGTATCAGCTGCAGCCCCTTTTTGATTGCTTGTTACGGCGTTTTTAGCATTTATTGCATCATAGTCGTGGTCTTCAGTCAATAAGATTTCGTAGGGTTTTTGATTGTATTCATTCCCTTCATCAGTGAGTTTAAGAATGCCATAACTTTCTATTTCTTTTCTTAAAAAACCTTTGACTAATGATTGACGAATTACGGAATGCCAAAAGCCTTTTGTTTTGTTTTTCCCTTTGCCAAAGACATCTAGAGATTCAGATTTATGTTGTTTGATTAAAGAGTTACTTTCACCTACAATAACTTTAACTACCTCTTTGGCTTTTAGTCGCTCACTTACAGCCTTAACACTTTCTAATAATTGAAGAATATATTCTTCACCATTAAATTTAGGTTTTGGATGTCTACAATTGTCGCACATTTCGTTGCAATTGGCATCATCAAATGTTTCTCCAAAGTAGTGTAGAATGTATTTTCTTCTACACATAGAGGTTTCGGCAAAAGAGATAGTTTCTAGAATGAGTTGTCTGCCAATTTCTTGTTCAGCAACAGGCTTACCTTGCAAAAACTTTTCTAGTTTTTCAATGTCTTGATAACTATAAAAAGTCACGCAATTTCCTTCTCCACCATCTCGGCCAGCTCGTCCTGTTTCTTGATAATAGCTTTCCAAACTTTTTGGAATATCGTGATGAATAACATACCTAATATCTGGTTTGTCTATACCCATTCCAAAAGCAATCGTAGCCACAATTACATCTACATCTTCCATGAGGAAGGCATCTTGATGTTTTACTCTGGTTTTGTTTTCTAATCCAGCGTGATAAGGAAGCGCATTGATGCCATTTACTTGAAGCGTTTCGGCTATCTCTTCCACCTTCTTTCTACTCAAACAGTAAACAATGCCGGATTTACCTTCGTTTTGTTTAATGAATTTTATAATTTCCTTTTCTACATCAATTTTTGGTCGGATATCGTAGTATAAATTATCCCTATTGAACGAATCGAAAAATACAGGGCAGTCACTTATGCCTAAGTTTTTTTGAATATCTTCTCGTACTTTGGTAGTAGCTGTAGCTGTAAGGGCAATGATTGGAGCAAGTCCAATATTTTCTATGATTTTTCTTAAATTTCTATACTCTGGTCTAAAGTCATGGCCCCATTCAGAAATACAATGTGCCTCGTCAATAGCGTAAAAGGATATTTTTCTACCTTTTAAAAAGTCGATATATTCTTCTTTAGTTAAAGATTCCGGAGCGACATATAGAAGTTTAGTTTTTCCTGTCTCCACATCTTCTTTAACTTGTGCGACATCTCTTTTGGAAAGTGAGGAGTTTAGCACGTGAGCTATAGCATCATTATTATTATAACCTCGAATAGCGTCCACTTGATTTTTCATCAGGGCTATTAATGGAGACACTACGATGGCACAACCTTCACTTATCAAAGCTGGTAGTTGATAACACATTGACTTGCCGCCACCAGTAGGCATAATTACAAAAGCATCATTACCATCTAATGTGTTCTTAATGATGGTTTCTTGCTGGCTTTTAAAACGGTTAAATCCAAAATACTTTTGAAGTTCATCCGTTAAAGATGTGGTGTGTGTGTTCATTTAATATAATCAAGCTAAAATTTGATACTTTTGCATCAAACAACATAGGTATAAATTTAGACAATTTTATTAACCTATTCAAAATAAATTTATTGAAATCTAATATTGACATAAAAAAAATTGCCAAGTCTGTTATACGCACAGAAGGTGAGTCTATTCTTAATTTGCAAGCTTTTGTAAATGACGACTTTACGGCTATCATATCAACTATCCTTAAGTCAAAGGGCAGATTGATTGTCAGTGGTATTGGAAAGAGTGCCAATATTGCTCAAAAAATGGTTTCGACCTTTAATTCTACAGGACAACCTGCTATATTTATGCATGCTGCAGACGCCATTCATGGCGATTTAGGTAATGTACAAGCTGATGACATCGTATTGTGTATTTCAAAAAGTGGAAATACAGAGGAGATAAAAGTCCTGCTGCCACTCATTAAGGCTATGGGTAATACTATTATTGCCATGACTGCCAATACAGATTCTTATTTGTCTAAACAGTCCAATTGGACTATAAATACTAGTATTGAAAAAGAAGCTTGTCCAAATAATTTAGCCCCTACAACAAGCACTACCGCTCAATTGGTAATGGGCGATGCTTTAGCTGTTTGCTTATTAGAATGTCGTGAATTTACCGATGCTGATTTTGCTCGTTATCATCCAGGAGGAACATTAGGCAAGCAATTGTTTATGAAAATTGGTGAATTATGCTCTGATAATCAAGCTCCTCAGGTCTCGGCTGACTCTAGCGTCAAGGAGGTAATTGTTGAAATTTCTAATAAAAGACTAGGAGCTACTGCCGTAATAGAAAATAATCAGCTTCTCGGAATAATTACGGATGGAGATATTAGAAGAATGCTAGAAAATCAAAGCGATTGGAATCATTTTAAAGCGACTGATATTATGAACTCAAACCCCAAAATTGTTAAAGAGGCAGAGTTAGCTAGTGATGCTCTTAAAGTTATGCAACACAATAATATTTCTCAAATTGTAGTAGTCAATGATGATGCATATATTGGAATTGTACATATTCATGATATTTTAAAAGAAGGATTAGTTTGATGGAAAAAATAGGCGAAGAAAAACAAGAACAGTCTTTTTTAGAACATTTAGAAATATTGCGTTGGCATCTTATAAGAAGCTCTGCTGCCGTTTTGTTATTTACAGTTTTAGCTTTTGTATTTCCAGAAATTCTTTTTGATAAGATAATTTTTGCCGCAAAAGACCCCAGTTTTGCTACCTATAGATTTTTCTGTTGGATGTCTGAAACGCTTCATTTTGGAGAAGCTTTGTGTATTGATGAAATGCCATTTGAGTTAATGAACATCAATATGTCTGGTCAATTTAGTACTCATATTGTCTCATCTGTCGTTGCCGGTTTTGTGATTGCTTTTCCCTATATTTTTTGGGAAATATGGCGATTTGTAAAGCCAGCCCTTCATAATAGTGAGAAAAAATATTCTAGAGGCGTTGTTTTTTACACCTCTCTACTTTTCACATTGGGTGTTTTATTTGGATATTATGCTGTAGCTCCCTTATCTGTTCAGTTCTTAGGAAATTATCAAGTCAGTTCGGAAGTAATCAATCAAATCAATCTCAATTCTTACATTACTACAGTTACTACTGTATGTTTGGCAAATGGGATAGTTTTCCTTTTACCTGTTCTTATATATTTCCTTAGTAAATTAGGTTTCATAACTCCTGCCTTTTTAAGACAATATAGAAGACATGCTTTAGTTATATTGATGATTTTGGCGGCAGTAATCACTCCTCCAGACATTATGAGTTTAATTTTGGTGACTTTCCCACTTATGCTACTTTATGAAGTTAGTATTAAGGTGTCAGCTAGATTTCAAGATGAAGAATGAAGATAACAGCTAAAAACATAGTCAAGACGTATAGGAATAGAAGAGTCGTTGATGGAATATCGTTAGATGTTAAACAGGGCGAGATTGTAGGTCTATTAGGTCCAAATGGTGCTGGTAAAACCACCTCTTTCTATATGATGGTAGGTTTAGTAAAGCCAGACGAAGGACATGTTTATTTGGATAATGAAGACGTAACCGACCAGCCCATGTATCGTAGAGCACAAATGGGAATTGGCTATTTGGCACAAGAAGCTTCAGTTTTTAGAAAGTTATCTGTTGAAGATAATATATTGGCTGTACTAGAAATGACAGCTTTATCTAAGTCTGAACAAAATGCGAAGTTAGAATCCCTACTTGACGAGTTTGGGCTGCAACACATTCGTAAAAATCGAGGGGACTTACTGTCAGGAGGTGAAAGACGAAGAACAGAGATTGCTCGTTGTTTGGCAACCGACCCAAAATTCATTTTACTAGATGAGCCTTTCGCTGGTGTTGATCCCATTGCTGTTGAGGATATTCAGCAAATTGTATCTAAATTAAAAGATAAGAATATCGGAATACTAATAACCGATCATAATGTCCACGAAACACTTTCTATTACTGATAGGGCTTATTTGTTGTTTGAAGGAAAAATTCTTAAATCTGGAACAGCTGATGAATTGGCAGCTGATGAGCAAGTCAGAAAAGTATATTTAGGACAGAACTTCGAATTGAGGAAATAATACTTATGCTGCTGTGATTTTAAAATTGTAAGCTTCCATAATTTGGTTACACAACAGTTCAGAACAAGCTTTGTCAACTTTTTCACTGGCTTCGGCTTCACTATTTGCCTCTATTTCTAATGTAATGTGTTTACCGATTCTAACATTGGTGATTTCTGGAAGACCAACATTTTTCATGCTACCACTTACTGCTTTGCCTTGTGGGTCTAAAAGTGCCTTTAATGGCATGATGTCAATTTCTGCTATAAATTTCATTTAACTTGCTTATTAATAATCGATAATATTAGGTACAAAATTAAAATAATTGGAACAGCTTCAAAGCCTAAAAGCAATAATAATATCACACTTGTTACAATTAGTATATATCGGTACTTATTTTCTGACCAGCGGGTAGATTTAAATTTTAGTGCAATCAAATTTAATTCAGAAATCATCAATAGACTAAGAATAACTACACTAATAATAATTACCTCTTTTCTGTAAATCAAATCATAAACGAATCCTTCTCCGTATTCTACAATAAAGGGGATAGAAATAAAAAAAAGTGCATTGGCAGGTGTTGGTAAGCCTATGAAAGAATCGCTTTGTCTGGTGTCAATGTTGAATTTTGCCAAACGATAAGCTGAAAATAAGGGAATTAAAAAAGCAATGTACGGTAAGTAATGCCTAAAATAATCACATAGGTTATTGGTTGCTGTGAAGTAGCTTTCTGTTTCTAGAAGAAATAACAATTGAAAAACGATAATTGAAGGAGCTAAGCCAAATGTAATTAAGTCAGCTAAACTGTCTAGTTGTTTTCCCATTTCTCCACTAGCCTTGAGTAATCTAGCCAAAAAGCCATCAAAAAAGTCAAGAAATGCACCTATTAGGATGCAAGTAGAAGCTAAAGTCAGCTTACCGCCAAAGGCAAAAAGGATAGCTAAAATTCCGAATGCTAAGTTTCCTAAAGTAATTAGGTTGGGTATATGTTTAAAAATGCTCAAGAAATACGATATTTGCTATGCAATAATACAAAAGATGTTCCGCAAACTACTACTTTGCCTTATTTCAGCTCTATTTTTGGTGCTTTCATGGCCACCTTCAGGTTTCCCATTCCTAATTTTTGGTGCTTTTGTGCCTTTGTTTTTTATTCTTAAAGACCTTCAAAAGAAAAGATTCGCTTTTTTTTACTCTTTTTTGGTTTTTGCTTTGTGGAATACATTCACAACTTATTGGATTTATAATGCCAGTTTGTTTGGTGCAATAGCTGCAGTTTGTGTAAATAGTATTTTGATGGCTAGTGTGATGACTCTGTTCATATGGCTAAAATCAAAGTTTAACGATAGACGTGCTTGGTGGGCACTTATTAGTTTATGGTTAAGTTTTGAGTACCTTCATTTAAATTGGGATTTGTCTTGGCCTTGGCTAACTTTAGGAAATGCATTTGCTCACTACCCTCAATCTATACAATGGTATGAATATACTGGAACTCTGGGAGGAAGTTTATGGATACTATTAGCTAATATTAGCTTATTTCATTCCATAAAGAATAAATCTAAATACCTTTTATCTTCTGTAGTAATAGCTTTACCAACTCTATTTTCATTCCTAATCAATACTAAGAATGAAACAGGAAAAGTCATTGAAATTGTGGTGGTACAACCCAATATTGACCCCTATTTCGAAAAATTTGATGACCTGACTTCTATACAACAATTAGAAAAGTTCATCGAATTAGCTGAAAGTAAATTGGATTCATCTACCAATTATTTAATAGGTCCTGAAACAGCTATTGTTGATGGGGTATGGGAAAATAAAATTGAAAATTCTCCAGAAATACAGAGATTGATACAATTAATTGAAAAGTACCCTAAATTGAATATCATTGTAGGGGCAGTAACTTACAAAGCTTATTCTAAAACTGAGCAAATTCCAAAAACAGCTCGTCAGTTTACAGGGTTAGATGCTTATTATGATGTTTTTAATTCTGCTATTCAAATAAATGCTTCTGAAATTTCCGTTTATAATAAGTCTAAGTTAGTTCAAGGTGTAGAATTTACGCCCTTTCCAGCACTTTTAGAAAACCTCGAATTTTTAGCTATTGACTTAGGTGGAATTACTGGAAGTCTTGGTACTCAAGATTATAGAGAAGTATTTGCGTCTAAGTCAGCACAGATGGCACCCATCATTTGTTACGAATCTATCTTTGGAGAATTCATTAGTCAGTATGTTCGCAATGGTGCTGATTTGTTTGCTATTATTACCAACGATGGGTGGTGGAAAGATACGCCCGGTTACAAACAGCATTTGAATTATGCTAGTCTTAGAGCAATAGAATGTAGAAGGGCTATTGCACGTTCTGCAAACACAGGAATTTCAGCCTTCATTGATAGTAAAGGTAAAATATCAAACGCCACACAATGGGATGAGGAAATAGTAATAAAAGGTCGTTTGGAAACGAACACAACTCAAACTATTTATGTTAGGTTCGGCGACTATATTGGTCGAATATCTGCTTTTATTGCAGTAATGTTTTTATGCTTTGCTGTGGCTAAAAGAGATTAAGTTAGCATCTTTATTCTTCGATAACCATTGCAGTATCTTGAGATATAGAATCTGTAATTAAAGAGTCTGTTTCAATAACTTCAACTTCACTCTCAATATCAAATTTCATCATCATTAAATTTTGTTCTTCATTAGTTGATGAGGCTTCTATATTGAGTACAGTATTTTTTGGTGTATTTTCTAGAATAGGACTTGAGTTAGTGTTTTTCATAAAACCAATAATAAAAGCACCGATTACTAGAACAGCCGTGATAATCATTTCGCTAAATTTCATAATTTCTTGGGTTTTAATTTTTTTACAATTTAAAAAAAATATTATAAAGCTAAACAATTTGATATTCTTTAGGATTGAATATTGTTTAGTTTTGTACTTATGCGTCAGACTGCGGTTTATAATATTTCAGATATTGAATTTTTCAAAAAACGTTTAACGTCTTGGGCTTCACAGTTTGAACAATCGGCTGTTTTACAAGGAAAAACTGATAAAAATAACGGTTTGTATTTAAAGTACGATATGTTAGTTGGTGTTGATGCCTTAGACGAGCTGTTTTCTGAAAAAGATAGTTTTGATAATTTATTCAATTTTCATAATGACAAACAAGATTGGCTATTTGGTTTTATGTCTTATGATTTAAAAAATGAGATAGAAGATTTAAAATCCGAAAATTTAGATTTTTTAAATTTTCCTTCCTTGCATTTTTTTCAGCCTAAGTGGGTATTTGAAATCATAGAGAATCAAGTCAGTATTCATTTTCCTACAAATGTTGAACGCAAAGAAATGCAACTCTTATTTAAGGAAATTATGAATTTTGAATTGGAGGATAACTCCAATGGAACGGTAAGTATTGAAGCAAGAATTAGCAAGGAGGAATACATTGCAGGATTTGAAAAATTGCAACAACATATCTTTAGAGGGGACATTTATGAGGTCAACTATTGTCAAGAGTTTTTTGCAAAAAATGTAATCTTAAACCCCATTTCTGTTTATCAAAACTTATACAGTGTTTCAAAGCCACCTTTTGCAGCCTATTATAGGTGTCAAGATAAGCACCTAATGTGTGCTAGCCCAGAACGGTTTCTTAAAAAAGATAATACAACACTAATTTCTCAGCCTATAAAAGGAACAAGAAAAAGAAGTCCACAAGCAGAAGAAGATAATCGTTTAAAAAATGAATTGTTAAACTGCCCCAAAGAACAATCTGAAAATGTGATGATTGTTGATTTGGTTAGAAATGATTTGTCTAAGACTGCTAGTCCCTCATCTGTAAAAGTAGAAGAACTTTTTGGTATTTATTCCTTTCCTCAAGTACATCAAATGATTTCTACAGTAGTCTCAGAATTGGAAGAAAACACACCTTGGACGGAAGCCATTCGTCACGCCTTTCCAATGGGTAGTATGACAGGAGCACCTAAGATTAGTGCTATGCAGCTTATTGAAAAGACAGAAGTTTTTAAAAGAGGTTTGTACTCTGGGACAGTTGGATTTGTTACTCCTGATTCTAATTTTGATTTCAATGTTGTAATAAGAAGTATTCTTTATAATTCTACCAATCAATACGCATCTTTGCCAGTAGGTAGTGCTATTACTGCAAATGCCAATCCGCAAGATGAGTATGATGAATGTTATTTAAAAGCTAAAGCTATGATGGAGGTGCTTAATGCTAAATAAGCTAAAATCTTTTATAGCAGAATATCAATTGGCAGAATCTAATGAAAAATTACTTCTAGCAGTTAGTGGTGGTAAAGATAGTGTTGTGATGGCTCACCTTTTTCATCAATTGGACTATGCTTTTGCAATAGCTCATTGCAATTTTAAATTGAGAGCAGAAGATAGTGATGGCGATGAAAAGTTTGTTGAAGAATTAGCCCATAAACTAAACGTTCCTTTTTATTCTCAATCATTTGACACCAAGACATATGCTATTGAAAATAAATTATCTATTCAAATGGCAGCTAGAGATTTGCGCTATGAATGGTTTGACAATTTGACTAAGAAAGAGGGCTATAATAAAATTGTAACTGCTCATCATCAAGACGATGCCATAGAGACTTTGCTAATCAAAAAAAGCAGAAAATCTAGTATTGGAGCTTTGCAAGGGATTCCAGTTAAAAATGCCAATATCATAAGACCTTTTTTGACTTTTAGTGTAGAGCAAATTCAAAACTATATCTTAGAAAATTCTATTGAGTATAGAGAAGATAAATCTAATTCATCTATTCAATATCAAAGAAATAGTATTAGAAAATCATTACAATATGATAGTCAAGATAAAAGAGCTAAATACCTTGATGAGATAGAAAGTAACAAAAATGCCTATTCCAAGCTTCTCGAAAAATGTGAGAGATACAATACCAAGTTTTGTGAAAACAAAAACAATGGAATCTTCTTGCCATTTGAATACCTACTTAAGCAAGATGAAAAGCAAGAAATTTTATACGAGATATTAAAGCAATACGGACCATTTTCTTGGCGAGATGTCTTTTCTCTAATTGATAGCGAAGTCGGTAGGTATGTTGCCAACTCTGAATTCAGAATTGTTAGAGAACGACAAGGTTTTTTTGTTTCAAAAATATCAGAGAATTTAAAAGAACAGCTTTTTATTAAAGTTAATGATACCGTATTAACTTCTCCTATTAGTATAAAGCTGAGAGTTCACGATTTCAAAGATTTCAAACTCATTAAAAACAGTCGCTTAGCTGCTTTGGATTATAGTAAACTCCATTTTCCTTTGATACTTCGACCTTGGCAAAAGGGGGATGTTTTCACTCCTATTGGAATGAAAGGAAAGAAGAAAATTAGTGATTTTATGATTGACGAAAAATTTTCTACCTACCAAAAAGAAAATACTTGGGTAATTTGTTCGTTAGATACCATAGTTTGCATAGTAGGTCATCGAATTAATGATGAATTCAAACTTGTGCCAGAGACAGAAAAAGTATATCTTGTCGAACCTTTGATGAATGAACATGGAAAGTGATATTTTATACGAAGAAAGTCAATATTTAGGCTACAACAGACTATCCTTTTTGAGGAGAATGGTTTTAGCCTTATTCTGTTTTTTGTCCTATTATTGGTCTGGGAACTCAGTTGATGCTGAGGGTTCGGGTAGTTTACTTTTTTTCTTAGGAGTAGCTATCATAGGAGTTTCGGCAATTCTCGTTTTTATTTTACATTATAGAACAAGAGTCGAAAATGGTAGTCTAATTTTAGATGGACTGTGGACGGCTAGAAAAGTAAAAATTGACTTATCGTCAATTAAAGATGTCAGTAAAGTTAAATACAGCCGTTTCTTTTTTAATAGAGCGGTATATAATTTACACCTTAAAGGAGCAATCCATTTTTATACTCGAGGTAAGGAGTGTATACAGCTTACCGATAAAGATGGTTTGAAATACTTAATAGGAAGTCAAAACCCTACAGAATTATTAAGAGTATTAAACCAACAATTAAAAAAATAATCATGAAAAAATTTCTTTTTGTCATTACATTAGTGTTTCCAACACTACTATTTTCTCAGATTTTCAATCCTGTATCTTGGGAGTTTTCTAAAGAAGATTTAGGAGGCGGTGAGTACGAACTTGTTTTCAAAGCAAGTATTGAGAACGGGTGGTATTTGTATTCTCAATTTGTTGAAGATGATGGTCCTTTGCCGACTACTTTTACTTTTTTTGAATCCAATAGCTATGAGCTTATTGGGACGACACAAGAGGGTGAGCCCAAACAAGAATATGACCCTAATTTTGATATGGTCTTATCCTATTTTACTAAAGAGGCTGTTTTTACTCAAAAAGTAAAAGCAATTAATGCTGATGCCAAGGTCGATGGGGAGTTAATGTTTATGGTTTGTGATGCTACTCAATGTTTACCACCAGAATATGTTGATTTTACTTTTACCTTAGGTTCAGCGTCTGAACAAGTCGAAACTAAGGATGTTGATGACGCAGAAAGTACCTCATCTCTTAATTTAGTTTCAGCAGATGCTGATGAATCTGAAAATGAATCATCGAATAATAAAGGTATGTGGAGCATATTTTTCATTGCTTTTTTTAGTGGCTTTGCGGCTCTTTTAACTCCATGTGTATTCCCTATGATACCTATGACAGTGAGCTATTTTACTAAGCAAAGTAAAAGTAGAGCAAAAGGTATTTCTAATGCCATCATATATGGTATATCTATCATCATAATATACGTTGGACTAGGAGTAGGCGTATCTGCGGCATTTGGTCCTGAAGTGCTTAATAGTATGGCTACTAACGCCTATTTTAATATTGCATTTTTTGTTCTTCTTGTAGTTTTTGCGGCATCATTCTTAGGAGCCTTTGATTTAACATTACCGCATTCGTGGATAAATAAAGCTGACAAAGCTTCTGATAGAGGTGGTTTTATTGGCATATTTTTTATGGCATTGGTTTTAGCCCTAGTATCATTTTCTTGTACAGGACCTATTGTCGGAACATTATTGGTTGAGGCTGCCTCAGGGGGTAGTTATATGGGCCCAATCATTGGTATGCTAGGCTTCTCATTAGCTATTGCTTTACCATTTGCCCTGTTTGCGGCATTTCCAGGTTGGTTAAATTCATTGCCACAATCTGGTGGTTGGCTAAACTCTGTAAAAGTTGTTTTAGGATTTTTAGAGTTAGCACTTGCCTTCAAATTCTTATCTAATGCAGACTTAGTATGGCAAACACACCTTTTGGAAAGAGAAGTGTTTATTGCTATATGGATTATCATTTTTGCCTTCTTAACAATGTATCTGTTAGGAATGTTCAAGTTAGCGCACGACAGTGATTTAAAATATGTTTCGGTAGGTCGATTGTTTACTGCTGTATTAACAGGGATGTTTACGGTTTATATGATACCAGGTTTGTGGGGTGCTCCATTAAAAATTATTAATGCTTTTCCTCCTCCAATGCATTACAGCGAATCTCCCTATGGTGTAGGCTATACTCAAGGTGGTGGAGCTGTTGTTGCACACTCTGAAGAAGAAGGTCAACACTTAGGTCCTCAGGGAATTATGGTTTTTCATGACTACGATAAAGGTATAGCTCATGCTAAAAAAGTGGGACTGCCAATAATGATAGATTTTACAGGCTGGGCATGTGTAAATTGTCGTAAGATGGAAGAACAAGTGTGGTCTGATTCGGAGGTCAAAAGAATCCTTACTGAAGATGTTGTTTTGATTTCTTTGTATGTAGATGAAAGAACTCCTTTGGCTGAAGACGAACAATACGAGACGACTATTGCTGGTAAAAAGAAAAAGGTTAGAACAGTAGGTGATAAATGGACTGTTCTACAAGCCGAAACCTATAAAACCAACTCTCAACCTTATTATGTTATTCTAGATCATAATGAAAATCAACTTGGTGTTTCTGCCAATTATCAAGATTATGGTGAGGTAGATTTATTTAAAGCTTGGTTGCAAAAAGGCATAGATGAATTTAATCAATAGAGGCTACAACCTTTATTGATTTATTAAACTTACTTAAATGCTAGTCAAAACTTTTGGTTCTGCCGTTTTTGGTATTGATGCTACTACTATCACTATTGAGGTGAATGTATCTCCTGGCATTAAATTTTTCTTAGTTGGTCTTCCTGATAACGCCGTTAAAGAAAGTCATTTCCGTATAGAAGCAGCTCTTAAAAATACAGGTTATCGATTGCCAGGTAAAAAGTTTATAATCAATATGGCTCCAGCAGACATTCGCAAAGAAGGCTCAGCTTATGATTTACCATTGGCTATAGGTATTTTGGCAGCCACTCATCAAGTCAAATCAGAAGGTTTGGAAGAGTATGTGATTATGGGTGAATTATCTTTAGATGGTGGTGTTCAATCCATAAAGGGAGCTTTACCAATAGCTATACAAGCTAGAAAAGAAGGATTTAAAGGCTTAATTGTGCCTAAAGTAAACGCCAAGGAGGCAGCAATCGTAAACGATTTGGACGTGTATGGTGTGGATAATATCAAAGAATTAATAGATTTTTTAAATGGAGAAAAAGAGTTAAATCCAGAGTATGTTGATACTCGTAAAGAGTTTTTTGATTCAGTGTTATTTTCAGACGCTGACTTTGCCGATGTAAAAGGACAAGAGAACATTAAACGTGCGTTAGAAATTGCTGCAGCAGGTGGTCATAATGCCATACTTATTGGACCGCCAGGTTCAGGTAAAACTATGTTAGCTAAGCGTATTCCTGGAATTTTACCCCCTTTGAGTCTAAGCGAAGCCTTGGAAACGACTAAGATACATTCTGTTTCTGGTAGAATGTCAAATAATTCTTCTCTTTTAACTTCACGACCTTTCCGTTCTCCTCATCATACCATTTCAGATGTTGCCTTAGTTGGTGGAGGAGCTTTTCCTCAGCCTGGTGAAATTTCATTATCTCATAATGGGGTGTTATTTTTAGATGAGCTGCCAGAGTTTAAGCGTACAGTTTTGGAAGTAATGCGACAACCTCTAGAGGATAGGGTAGTTACCATTTCTAGAGCTAAGTTTAGCGTTGATTTTCCTGCTAGTTTTATGCTTATTGCTTCAATGAATCCTTGTCCTTGTGGATTTTATAATCATCCTGAAAAAGAATGTTTATGTGGTGCAAGTATTGTGCAAAAGTATCTCAATAAAATCTCAGGACCTTTGCTTGATAGAATAGATTTGCATGTTGAGGTTACGCCAGTAAAATTTGAAGAATTATCTAAAGATAAAAAGTCTGAAGCCAGTCATTTAATACGTAAAAGAGTTATAGAAGCTAGACAGAGGCAAACTAATAGATACGCCGAAATGCCACAAATACATTGTAATGCTCAAATAAATCCTAAGCAAATAAGGCAGTTTTGTACATTATCCACAACTAGCCAAGAACTACTTAAAAAAGCAATGCAGAAGTTAGATTTATCTGCTAGGGCGTATGACAGAATATTAAAAGTAGCAAGAACAATTGCTGATTTAGAAGGTAGTAGTGATATTCAAACTAATCACATAGCAGAGGCCATTCAATTTAGATCTTTAGACAGAGGCGATTGGGCAGGATAAAAAAAAGCAGTGACAAAAATGTCACCGCCTTTTTACACAATGAAAAAACAAATTTTTTAAATAATAGAGAGAAGTATTTCTGCCACTTTTTCGGGTTGTGAAAAGTTTGGAGTATGACTTGAGTTGATAGAAAATGACTTTACCACTTTATCTGTATACATAGCTCTTTGTATTTCTACAGGAATTGCCTTATCCTCTGTACACTCGATGTAATACTTAGGTACTTGACCAAAATTCTCATTAGTGATTTCTAATTCATACATCAAAGGAGCAGACGGTTCTGGCACGATGTAAGGCTTAGCACCATCAAATACTTCTTTTGGAATATCGTGGGCAAAAGCGTTTTGAATTTCTTCTTCTTTTACTAAAGCAAATGTTTTGTCGTCAGATAGGTAAAAGTTTTCTACAGCTTTTGAGCCTTCAACACCTTGTACAGCTCCAAAAAATGAACCTCCATTCGGTAACAAGAATGCTGTAAGGTAAACCAAACTTTTAATTTTATTAGGTCTTAGTTCAGCAACTCTACTTATAGTAATTCCGTTAAAGCTATGGCCTAATAAAATTACATCTTCTTCTTGAGAGTCAAGAATGGATAAAATAGTATTTACATAGTTATCCATTGTAATGTCGGCGGGGCTTGTTTTGTCATTTCCGTGTCCGGGTAAGTCAGGCGTAATCACATTATGTCCTTCTGCTTCAAGAATATTTTTTACACCTTCCCATTGCCAAGCTCCAAGCCAAGCGGAGTGAACAAGAACAAAGGTCTCTTTTTTAACTTCTTCTACTGCCATATCTTCAGATTTATTCTGAGAATTGTTAGTAGTGCAGCTGCTGAAAAATAATAGTGATAGTGCACTAACTGCCATAAGATTTTTAAGTTTTATCATGATTTTTAGTTTTAATTAATGCAGCAAATATAAAGACCTTTATTATATTAAATTTGTGTCTATTGTTACAATTGAAAATTATTATTTAAGTTTTATTTTCTTGAATTTTAAAAACACTTCTCCTAGCTGTTCTTGCCTTTTTAAGGATCTTGATACTACTTCTCTAGTAGTTCCTATTTCTTTAGCAATATCGTTATGAGAAATATTTACCTCCTTTGATTGTGATTTGCTAGAAATTTCTTTTAGCAAAATCATTATTCTCTCATCAATTTTTTTGAATGCAATAAGTTTAATACATCTCAATAATAACTCATATTTTTCGGTTAATGTTTTAATAATAAATTCTTGCCATGAGGGGTATTTTTTCCATTCAGTCATCAATCTTACTGGGATTTTTACAATTATAGTATCTTTCAAAGTTGTAGCATTGACCAAGCTTTGATAGTTTTGTTCAATAGCTACAATTGAGTAAACACAAGTTTCAGAATCTTTAATTTTATACAGTGTGATTTCTTTTTCATTTTCTTTATGCCAAACTCTTATTTTACCTGTTACAATTATTGTAAACCATTTGACATACTGTCCTTGTTTTATAAGCTGGCTATTTTTTGGAACAAACTCTACTATTGAATCTTTAGCTAGTTCATATTGAAGTAGTGGCTCTTTTAAATTCAAATGAGAAAGTAAGTTGGTAAACATTTTTTCTTTTTCCATAGTAAATATGATGCTTTTAAGGGTTTCTTTATAACTAAAATAAAGATAAGTATTTTTTGAAGTAATTTTCACTATTGATATTTATAATCGGGAGATTAGTGTAAGGTTTGGGTATAGAAAATATGACATATGAGTATCGCTCTTGATTTATCGATTCATCGTAATTGACATAGTGTTGTAAGGCTTTAATTCTTCCTTTTGAGAGTAGTTCTATTAAAAATCCAGGAAAGGCGATAAGATTTTTTGTCGCTGGTATTTTTATTTCATTTCCATTTTCATCAATAATGAATAATTCCCTCGAAATTCCAAAAGGAAAAATACTAATTAACGACACGTCTTTGTGTATAGATAATCGTTTAGTATTTTCTTTTTTAACTATTGGATAGAAGTTTAAACTCATCATGTGACCAACGTTTTTTTCATGAAATTGAATTATTTCACTTTGGACTAACATTTTATGTAATAGGTTATGTTCAACTGCTTTTACAATGGAAGTTAACTTATTCCAATATGTATTCAAGAAAGGGTGAAATTCTATAGGATAATTTTTAACCGCTTGAAAATCGGATACCACAAATGAGTGCAATGAGTCATGGGCATATTGATTAGTACTGTTTTTTTGTCCCATATATGAATATCCATCAAATGCATAATTGTATTCAGTTTGTAGAAAGTTTTTTCTATACGAGATATGTCTTGACATAAAGGTTTTAAAAGATTCATCAATTATAGTTTTATCTAAACAAATATTGGTCTTAAAATATCCGTTTATAAGTTCTATTTTTACATTCATGATTTAGGTTATGGATTTATTTTTAACTATTGAAATAGTATCAGTTATTCTTGGATTGATTTATTTAATCCTACTCATAAAACAAAATATAAACTGTTGGTGGTTTGGTATCGCAGCTTCTCTTCTAAGTATTTTTTTGTTTTATAATAGTAAGTTGTATTCAGAAGCGATTTTGTACACGTATTATGTCTTTATGGGGTTTTATGGCTATTACTCTTGGAGTCGAACAATTCCTAATAGCGGCGGTAATACAGGTCTTTTAATTAGCGAAAAGGGGTTGAGCTTTCATATTCAAGTAATTAGTTTTTCATCTTTAGTTGCAATTTCATTGGCATGGGTTTTTGAAAATTTCACGGATGCTAGTTCGCCTTATTTAGATGCTTTTACTACTATTTTTAGTTTTTTGGCTACTTATTTGGAAACAAAAAAAGTACTTTCTGGTTGGATTTATTGGATAATAATTAATGGTATGACTGTAGCTTTGTATTATAGCAAAGCTTTAGACTATTATTCAGGCTTAACAGTTATATACTTTATCATGTCTTTTGTCGGTTATTTTAAGTGGAAAAAAGAGTTTGTCTAAATTATTTTCCGTGACATTGTTTGAATTTCTTTCCACTTCCACATGGGCAGGGTTCATTTCTGCCTACTTTTTGTTCTACTCTTACTGGTTGTACTCTAGCTTGTTTCTTTGGTTCAGTATTAGTATTACCACCAATGTCTTGACGGCCGGTTTGTAGTTTTTCTCTAGCAATTTTTTGCTCTTGTTGGACAGAAGTTTGTTCAGGAAGATTCGCTTTCATTAAAAAGGAGACGATATCTTTATTGACTTTTTCTACCATTTGTTTAAACAAGTTGAACGATTCAAACTTATAGATTAAAAGTGGGTCTTTTTGCTCATAGGTAGCATTTTGAACAGATTGTTTTAAATCGTCAAGCTCTCTAAGGTTCTCTTTCCAAGACTCGTCAATTATAGCTAAACTGACACCTTTTTCTATTGATAAAGGTATGTTTCCTCCTTCAGATTCAAAGGCTTCTTTCAAATTGGTAACCACTTGTAAGGTTTTTAAACCATCGGTAAATGGTATAACAATGTTTTGATAGCTTGCCGATTGATTTTCGTAAACATCTTTAATAACAGGATATGTCTTTTGCGAAATGACTTGCGACTTTGTTTTATAATTTGTTACGGCATTTTGATAAACCCTGTTGGTTAAGTCCTCAGATTTTAATGATTTGAATTCGGCTTCATCTACCGGGCAATCTATACTTAAGAAACGAATAAGTTCTAGTTTGAAGCCTTCAAAATCTTGCAGTGTTTGATACTCATTGACAATAGTTTCGGAGGTGTCGTAAATCATATTGTCAATATCTACGGCTAGCCTTTCACCAAATAATGCGTGTTTTCTTTTCTTATAGATGACGGTTCTTTGAGCATTCATAACATCATCATACTCAAGTAATCGTTTTCTTATACCAAAGTTGTTTTCTTCTACTTTCTTTTGAGCACGTTCAATAGACTTAGTTATCATGGAGTGTTGTATAACCTCGCCTTCTTCAAGCCCCATTCTGTCCATCATTTTGGCAATTCTGTCTGAGCCAAATAATCGCATCAGGTTATCTTCTAGAGATACAAAGAATTGTGATGAGCCTGGATCTCCTTGACGTCCCGCACGACCTCTTAGCTGTCTATCAACTCTTCGAGAGTCGTGGCGTTCGGTACCAATGATGGCTAATCCGCCATTTACTTTGACTTCGTCAGAAAGTTTGATGTCGGTACCACGACCTGCCATATTTGTTGCTATGGTCACATTACCGCCTTTTCCAGCTTCGGCTACAATGTCAGCTTCTTTTTGATGAAGTTTTGCATTAAGTACATTGTGCTTAATGTTTTTCATTTTTAGCAATCTACTAAGTAGCTCTGAAATTTCTACAGATGTCGTACCTACCAACACAGGTCTTCCTTGCTTACTCAATTCAACAATTTCATCTATGACTGCATTGTATTTTTCTCTTGCAGTTTTATATACTTTATCTTCTTTATCGTCTCTTTGAATAGGGCGATTTGTAGGAATTACAACTACATCTAATTCATAGATATCCCAAAATTCTCCTGCTTCTGTTTCAGCTGTACCTGTCATACCTGACAGTTTGTTGTACATTCTGAAATAGTTTTGCAGAGTAATGGTAGCAAAGGTTTGTGTTGCTGCTTCTATTTTTACGTTTTCTTTAGCCTCTATAGCTTGGTGGAGGCCGTCTGAATAACGTCTTCCATCCATAATACGACCAGTTTGTTCATCAACAATCTTTACTTTGTTGTCCATTAAAACGTATTCTACATCTTTTTCAAAGAGTGTGTAAGCTTTTAGTAATTGATTTACGGAGTGAATTCGTTCACTTTTAATGGAATAATCTCTCATTAACTCGTCTTTTTTGACAAGTTTTTCTTTTTCTGATAAATCGGATTTCTCTAGTACAGCTATTTCTGCGCCTACATCTGGCATAATGAAAAAGTTGTTGTCATCTGAATTGCTGGTAATAAGGTCAATCCCTTTATCTGTCAGTTCAATAGCATTGTGTTGTTCATCTATTACAAAAAAGAGGTCTTCATCGACTTTTGGCATATCTTTACCTTGGTCTTGCATGTAGAAGTTTTCTGTTTTTTGCAATAAAGTCCTTACACCATCTTCACTCAAGTATTTTATAAGTGCTTTATTCTTAGGAAGTCCTCGATATGCTCTTAATAATTTAAAGCCACCTTCTTTATCATTGCCTTCATTAATGAGTTTTTTAGCATCAGCTAAAACGGTATTAACGAATTTCTTTTGAGCATCTACTAGTGAACTGATTTTATGTTTCAATTCACCAAATTCGTGTTTATCACCTGTAGGTGTAGGACCGGAAATAATTAATGGTGTACGTGCATCATCAATTAGTACTGAGTCCACCTCATCAACAATAGCATAATTATGAGGTCTTTGAACTAAATCTTGAGGCCTTCTTGCCATATTATCTCTTAAGTAATCAAAGCCAAACTCATTGTTAGTTCCATAAGTGATGTCAGCGAGATATGCTTTTCTTCTTTCTTCAGAGTTAGGCTGATGTCTATCAATACAGTCTATTGTTAATCCGTGAAATTGATAAATAGGGCCCATCCATTCGCAGTCTCTTTTAGCCAAGTAATCGTTTACTGTTACTAGGTGAACACCTTTTCCTGCTAGGGCATTTAAATAAACGGGCAGGGTGGCAGAAAGTGTTTTACCTTCACCTGTTTGCATTTCTGCAATCCTACCAGAGTGTAATACATATCCACCAATTAATTGAACGTCATAATGAACCATATTCCATTCAATTTCATTCCCTGCTGCTATCCATTTGTTGAAAAATGTGGCTTGTTCTCCACTAATCTCTACATTGCTATATTCTGCTGCCAAGTCTTTATCAAAGTCATTGGCAGTAACTATGATGTTTCCTTTTGAAAAGCGTGAGGCTGTTTCTTTGACTACTGCAAAAGCTTCAGGCAAAATCTCTTCAAGTTTTTCTTCTGTTGTACTAACTATTTCTTTTTGTAGCTTGTCTATTTGGCTATATATATCTTCTTTTTCTTGAAGTTCTATATCAGAATTTTCAGCTTTTTCTTGAAGTGATTTTATATCATCTTCGTGCTCTTGAGTAGCTTCCTTTATTTGTTTTTTGAAGGACTCTGTTTTTTGCCTTAGTTCGTCGTTGGAAAGTGCTTGAATGGATGGATAAACAGCTTTAATTTTATCAATGATAGGATTAATTTCTTTTAAATCCTTATCGTATTTATTGCCAAAAAGTTTTGTTGTAAAATCGAATAGTCCCATCGCCTAAAATTATGCTGTTATATTATGGATTAGCAAATTTACTTTTTTAAGAGATATACATAGCTTTTTGAATAAAAAAAAGCTGCTAAATAGCAGCTAATGTTTTAATATTCATCTTCATTGAAGAAGAAGTCGTCTTTATCAGGATAATCAGGCCAAATATCCTCAATAGAATCAAACATTTCGCCGTCATCTTCTAATTCTTGAAGATTTTCTACTACTTCCATAGGTGCTCCAGAGCGAATGGCGAAATCGATAAGTTCATCTTTGTTTGCTGGCCAAGGTGCGTCTTCTAATTTTGATGCTAATTCTAATGTCCAATACATAACCTTAAATTTTTTTGCAAATGTAATTTTTTTAGTCAAATAGACAACACTTTTTTACATCCTAGGTTTCCAAGGTATTTCTTTAGCGTTTAATTTTTTTGTTAAAAACCGGCTTAAAACGAATAAATAGTCAGAAAGTCGGTTTAAATATTTAAGGATTAAATCAAATTGTAATGTGGTTTCTGGCAAATCAACAACTAAGCGTTCTGCTCTTCGGCAAATACATCTAGCTATGTGACAATAGGATACAGTGGTATGCCCTCCTGGAAGAATAAAAGATTTCATTTCAGTTAATTCTTCATTCATTTTATCGATTTCTTTTTCTAGTAAATGAATATCCTTTTCGTCAATTAAAGGAAGTTTCATTTTATTTGATGCGCCATCATTTGCAAGTAATGCTCCTAGGGTAAACAGTCGGTCTTGTGTTTCAACTAGCATATCAAAGGATTGTTGGTCTATGCCTTGATCTCTAACCAAGCCTATGTATGAGTTAAGTTCGTCAATAGTACCATATGCTTCGATTCTGGAGTTGTTTTTTGGCACTCGTTTTCCTCCAATGAGTTGGGTAGTTCCTTTATCTCCTTTTTTAGTATAAATCTTCATATCTTAAATTTATTGCTTGGGGGATTTATTTACCTTATCGCTTTCTATTTCACCGTCTTTAAGTCTAATTATTCGATGGGCATATTGTGCAATATCTTCCTCGTGGGTTACAATAATTATGGTATTACCATTTTTATGAATATTTTGAAAAAGAGCCATTATTTCTTCAGAAGTGGCACTATCGAGGTTTCCAGTAGGTTCGTCTGCTAAAATAATAGATGGGTTATTGACTAATGCTCTTGCTACTGCTACTCGTTGTCTTTGTCCTCCAGAAAGTTCATTTGGTCTGTGATTAACTCTATCCGATAGATTAACTTTTTCTAAGGCCACTAAGGCTTTTTGCTGTCTTTCTTTTTTGTCAAAACCAGAATATATTAGGGGAAGCATTACATTTTCTAAAGCTGTTGACTTAGGCAGCAAATTGAAACTTTGAAATACAAATCCTATTTCTTTATTTCTGATTTCTGCTAAGCTATTGTCATTTAATAAGCTAACATTTTTGTTTGCTAAATGATAATTTCCCTTAGTTGGTGTATCTAAACACCCAAGTATATTCATTAAGGTAGATTTACCAGAACCAGATTGTCCCATAAGAGCAACAAATTCATTTTTTTCAATAGAAATATCAATCTTTTTTAAAGCTTTAATGGTTTCGTTTCCTACATAAAAATGCCTTGCAATATTTTCAATTTCAATTACCGCCATAGTTGTGTAAAGTTAATTAAAAACGAATGATAAAATTTTCTTTTACTTGTTCTTTTCTAAAAAACACAAGTCCAATGAAAAATAGATCAATACTTATGGTGACTTCTTTTTGAGTTTTAATCTTTCTCCAAAGGTCCTCCATTTTCTTAGATTGATGGATATGATTAATAACTACAACACTGTTGTTATGAAAATATTTTAGATGACTCATGAATTTATTTAGCGTCAATTCCTCTTTATTTTGCATATTATAAATTGCAAAGTCAAAACTTTGTGATTGTATCTTGTTTTGAGTATTAATTTCAGAAATTTCGTTTGTTTTTATATTGCAATAGAACATATTAGCTTTGAGCTGAATATGACTTAGAATTGTCTTATTTAAATGTTCAGAATGTCCTAGTTCTAAGATGTTCTCAGATTTATAATGATTGATTATTCTGTATATTAATTTGAGGTGCTTCGAATTAATTGTGAAAGTATTTAAATTTCGAATTTTTGCATACTCTTGTCTTTGACTTTTGTCATTTAAAACATTGGTAACCAAATCATAAACAAAGGGAGAATGAACGCCATGCTTTGTTTTGCTAATAAAAATATACCTTAGATATTTTAGTAGGAATAGTAATTTGCTCATTTAGCAAATTTAACAATCTATCTTAAGAGAGTAATTGAACCCTTTTTCCGAATCTTTTTTCCTGTCATATTTGATTCTACAGTAAGCATGTAGATGTAAACTCCAGATGGTACTTGAGAGCCATTTTTATAGGAACCATCCCAAGAGATGTTTTCATCATTGCTATAGAATAAAGATTCGCCAAAACGATTGAACACTTCAAATTCAAATTTTACACCTTCTATGGAGAAGATAGATACATCAAATGTGTTGTGTAAGTTATCGTCATTGGCAGGAGTGAATGAATTAGGCACATATACTTCGAACATTTCTTTAAAGTTCGCTCGAATATTATCAGAAGATTCGACAGTGAAATTCACATTACTATTATCTTCGCTAGGATTAAGTATATTATTTTGCTTGTCCCAGTGAGAAAACCTCCAACCATCAGATGCAATTGCTTCTAGGCTTACTGATTCAGTATAAGGATATGTTATAGTTACAATGGTATCTCCAATCATAACATTATTAGCTCTTATCTGTCCACTTCCTATTGGAGAGACCTCATATGAAACGTCATAAAAGATGTTCGCATCGTAATAAATCGTTATGGTGTCAGACTTATCTACATCAAATGAAAAGACAGGAGAAATAGATTGTCCAGCAAAATAACCATTGCTGGAGGTCATATACGAAAAGTCCCAAGCGATATTGGACTTGGCATCTAGGCTAATGTTGGTACCATAAAATTCTGTAGTAGTATGGGGGAATGATGATATTATATTACCATTAATCTCGACATCTACTTCAGCATTTGATGGTTCTAATATGTAAGTTAAATCAAAACGTTGTTGGTTTAAATGTAAGATAATAGTATCAGAGCTGTTAGCCACTATACTTACATTTTCATCTGTAGTAGTTGGCGAAAATGAATGATTTGTGCTACTCCAATATGCCATTTCCCAACCTAGGTTTGGCTGTGCGTTTAGCACAATATTGCTATTGTCAATAAAAGCTTGTGAGTGCGGAAATGCAGTGATAGAATTTCCATTTATAGACATACTGCCTGAGCCAATAGGTTCGACTAAAAAAGTTATTTCGTTAGCATCAAAATAAAATACGATAGTTATATCACCCAATAGTTCTAATGAGAAATCCGTATCTGTTTCATTATAGTTGTAATTATCATTACTAATAATTTCATAATAAGAGAAATTGCCACTAGTAACACTAAAATCAATATCAATTCCACCAAAAAATTCTCCGTTGAATGGAGTGTTTGATTCATTTACATCGAAAAAATTGTTAAAATCCACTTCGCCAACACCATTAATAACCACATTTACATTAAATGGACCTTCAACATCATAACAATCTACAATTGCAGCGTTCAAAAATGTGCAACGTTCGTTCATGAATTCTTTCATATCATTGACATTGTCCATCCATTCGTTGTAGCTTCCTCCCCAAGTGTCAATTTGGTCTTGCATTTCAGGTTCTATAATACCTATCAAACTATCTAGGTGAGCAATCATAAAGTCGCATGACAAATAAGAATTTGAAAGATTTGTCCATCTGTTTATGTAGTCGTCAAAAAATTCTTCATTTTCAATCAATGCATTCCATATAGGAATGTGTCCTTGACCACCAATATTTCCTAATGATTCAGGGGCGCATGGGTCTGCATCGGGACCATCATTAGGTATGCCTGTATAATTTGCACCATGGTCAAAAGTATTATCCATATCCCAAAGAGCGTAGCGCCATTTCTTTTTGTCGCCATCTTCATTAAGTCCTTTCCACCAAGCCGTGTTCCAATTTAGCCAATCTGCGTTTACGGTGTAAGAATTAAGAATAAAGTAATCAATTAAACTTCCCACATTAAATTGATCTTTAGCGTAATCATAATTGGCTTGAATACTCATGTCGTTGCCGGTTATGTAGTTTCTTATATCATCCCAGCTATTCTCAACATCATTAGGGTTTTGCCCGTCTGTTAATACATCTACCCATGTGCCTCCCCAAGTTTTCAAAAATGCAACAGAGTCTTGATCGTAATGAATTTCGGTGTAGTCTAAATCATCCACTTTTTCTCGGAGTTCGTAAACGCCCCAATATTCTCCATTAAGATACATAACGCACGATTCGTATGAACGTTCATCAAGTCTCAACTTGGCAACCTGTGAAAGAGACTGAACATAAGCATCTCTAATATGTGCTCCTGAGCTTCCGTAAGAAAAAGGATAGTTGTCGTTAGCAGCACATTTTACAATAAATCTTTGGAATCTATCTCTATCATTATCATTAAAAACCTCACCTTTAATTGCATAGTTATAACCAAATTGATCTCTAGTTATGTAGTCAAATCCCCTTTGTTGATAGGCCCAAGAATCGTTTCCGTGTTCGTTAAACTCTCCTCTAGCTTTATCAAATAAGCTTCCGTCAGGGTTGTATATTTCAAAAGTTCCAAAAGGCTGCACTTGATTTCCTCCAGCTATTAGTTCATAAAGCTCAGGGAAGGCTGGATTATTGGACTCTCTTCCAGATATAGAAAGAATTTTAATACTATGTGAAACTCCGATGAAATAGGTGCCAAATTCCATGAAACTAGGCAAAATATCAGGATTATCACTGTAAGCAACAGCTTTTAAAACTGTAGTATTATTAATTGGAATCGGTCCATTGTATTGTGTATCTGTATTATCTGGTAAGCTTCCATCTGTAGTGAAGTATATAGTTGATCCTAAATCTGCTGTAATAGTCACATTGATAGGATTGTTATGAATACCAGCAGCAGGCGTAAATGATGGTGTTGATGAATAATCAATATATCCTCCAGTATTAATAGCTCCAGGAGTTGGCGTAGTAAAAACTCCTTTAGTGTTGTCTGAGTAATTTAATCTTCCTCTTGATGAATTAGTTAAGCAAGGTCTGATAAAGACAGAGTCAATAACGGTAATTCCATTTGGGTCGGTCAAAATAATCCATTCATTACCTTTTGTTTGATGAAGTTTGAAGCTGGTGTGAATATTACCTCCGTTTATCTCATCTCTACCTGAACAAAAAACAACTAAGTGCTCATTGGGGTTGATGTTAACATCTGAAGTGAATTGCCATTTTGTGAGGTTGTCATCTTTGTCGCTGACATAGTAGCCGTTTAGGTTTATTGCAGTTCCAGAAGGATTGTACAGTTCAAACCAATCTTCATTTTGACCATAATTATCATTGAAGTCATCAAAATTTGCAGCTGAGTATTCATTTACAACAATTTGACTGTATGAATTTAAGCTAAAAAAAATAAAAATTATAAAAAATAGTCGCATGATGACTTGTTGTTAGTAATTGTAGAGCAAATATATACTATTACGTACCAACAAAAAAATATCAACAGTCAATTTATTACGTGTTCAAACTTTAAAATTGCAGATAGCTTTCAGATTTTTGAGTTAATCATTGATACACTTCTAGCGATAAATTCAGTCAGATTTTTGCCTTTAAGTAGTCCTTGAGATAATAATGCTAAATCAAGAATTTGGCGGATTAGTTCTGATTGAATATTTTCATCGCTTTCGTTTAATAGTTGACTTGTGATTGGATGGTTTGAATTTACTGCCAAATTATAGCTTTCAGGGAGTTCTCCAAAAACATTCATTCCCCCCGAAAGTTGTTGTTGCTCTTTCATTCTTCTCATGAATTCACTTTGTGTAATTATAAAAGGTGCGTCAGTTGTTGATAAACTTTCAATTTGAACATTAAATTTTTTATCATCAATTTTCTTTTCAATTATTTCTTTGAGAGTTTTTTCCTCTTCTTCACTTAATAATGATGGGGTTTTGTCTTCTTTCTCAATAAGCTTATCTATAGTATCGGCATCAACTCTTGCAAATTGGACATTGCTATTTTCAGACTCTAATTTAGAAATCAAATGGCTAACAAGAGGACCTTCTAGCTCCATCACTTCATAATTCTTTTCTATGGCACTATTAACGAAACTGTCTTGCTCTTCTTTATTGTGAGTGTAAAGTATAATAGTCTTACCGTCCTTGTTGCTTTGATTGTCCTTAACTCGCTCAATTAATTCGTTGAATGTTGAGTACTTATTGTTCGTGTTTTTATACAGGCAAAAATCTTTTGCTTTCTCAAAAAACTTATCCTCCGTAAGCATTCCATACTCTATGAAAACTTTGATTTCATCCCATTTACTTTCAAAATCTTCTCTGTCATTTTTGAACATATTACTTAGCTTATCACCAACTTTCTTAGTAATATATTTTGATATTTTTTTCACATTACCATCAGCCTGAAGATAGGATCGGGATACATTTAAGGGTATGTCAGGAGAGTCTATGACGCCATGTAAAAGTGTCAAAAACTCTGGAACTATATTTTCTACATTATCAGTGATAAATACCTGATTGCTGTAAAGGTTTATCTTATTTTTCTGTACCTCTAAGTTGTTCTTTAGTTTTGGGAAGTATAGAATTCCAGTTAAATTAAATGGATAGTCAACATTAAGATGAATATTAAAGATAGGGTCATTAAATTCTGTTGGGTATAATTCTTTGTAGAAATTGGAATAATCTTCTTCGTTTAAATCTTGTGGAGCTTTTGTCCATGTTGGTTTAGTGTTGTTGATGATGTTGTCAACTTTTTTCTCAATTTGTTTTATCTCTCCTTTGTCGTCTTTTTCTCCTGAGGGATCATCAACAAAAATGCTTTTTGTTCCAAATTTCACTTCGACTGGCAGAAACTTGCAGTATCGGTTTAGAATTTCACTGACTCTTCCTTCCTCAAGAAACTCTTTAGAGTCTTCATCGATATGAAGAATTATATCTGTTCCTTTTGTTTTTTTGCTTGTTTCTTCAATAGTATAATTTGGCGAGCCATCACAAATCCATCTAACGGCAGTGCTATTAGCTTTTTGACTTTTAGTAATGATTTCTACTTCTTTAGAAACCATAAATGAAGAGTAAAAGCCTAACCCAAAATGTCCAATTATAGAATTTTTAGCATCAACATCTTTGTATTTGTTTACGAATTCTTCAGCACCAGAAAAAGCTATTTGGTTAATGTACTTATCAACTTCTTCTTCTGTCATTCCTATACCATTATCTCTAATGGTTAAGGTTTCTTTCTTTTTGTCAATGATAACTTCAACTCTTAATTTGTCGATATCAGTTTTTAACTCACCTATTGATTTTAGTGTTTTTACTTTTTGAGTAGCATCAACAGCATTAGAAACCAACTCCCTTAGAAAGATTTCGTGGTCTGAGTATAAGAACTGTTTGATAATTGGAAAAATATTTTCCGTTTGAACATTGATATTGCCTTTTTTTGCCATCAGTTTATAGTGTTTTAAAAAAACAACGACACAATAATTATGCCAAGCTTAGTTTGACTGACAAATATAGCTTAGTAAGAGATTTTCAAATGTCTTATTCTGAAAAATTGACAGATTTTTAATTTAATAAGCTGATATTTTTGTGCTAATGGCTTGACCATTATCGTATTCAACTAATGTTATTTGTGAGCTAAGTTTGGAAGTTTTAGGCGAGTAAAATTTCCACAAACCATTTCTTTTATTTTCCAAAAAGGCTCCTTCTCTTGTTAAAGTGCCATTTTCATCAAAATATTTACATAAGCCATGAAGTACACCATTATTATATGTTTCCTCAGATTCTAAATTGCCATTTTCATAAAATGTTAATATGAGCCCATCTTCTTTACTCATTATATAGTTTCCTTCTTTTTCAATATTGCCATTTTCATAATAAAACTTGCAATATCCATGGCGATAACCATCTTTCATGTTTATCTGATATCTCCATTTTCCATTTGGCCATTTTCTTTCCCAATAGCCCATTTTATAGCCATCTTTATATACGCCTTTGCATTTAAAACTACCATCTGGATGAGTGCGTTCCCATTGACCTTGTAGCTCTCCGTTTTCATCACTGACATTAATGGTGTCTTTACCACTAATTTTAAGCGTGTTAGGTGTATCTTTGTCTTGTTGTCTAATGGGATTTTTTTTCTCTAGTTCTGTAGTAATATCTTGTGCGAATATAGTAGACGCAAAAAGAAGAGAAAGGCACATAAGTTTAAGCATTATCATTGAATTAAGTAATTCATAAATTTAACAAAATTTTATCAATAAATGCCCAGTTGAATACAATCTTTAGAATTTTTATTAGTAAAAAATTACTTTGTTTTTTTTTAAATTAAATTTTACTAGATAAAAAAAAACAAATATATTTACGGTAAATTTTAACCTTATGAAAACCTTAATTCAAGCTTCATCACTTTTTCTTATTTTTTTAGTTTCATCTTGTGATATTAGAGAAGATTATCAACTGCCAAGTTGGGATGTAGAGGCATCTGCTCCAATCGCTAGAAGTAGTGTAAGTTTCGACGATTTGTTAGGAGACACAACATTATCGATTGATACGCTTGGCGATAAAAGTTTAGTTTTTGTTTACCAAAAAGACTTGGTCGATTATAGTTTCGATGAAATAGTTGAATTAAACTCTATTTCTATCAGTAGATCTGAAACAATAGGAGATGTCGATATTGATGATGTTTCTTTTTCTGACGGCACAAATTTTGGTGAAATAGTATCTCAATTTAATATTGCTGATGGCACACCATTTTCATTTGAAAATGAAATAAACGATGTTTTGAACAAAACTATTACGCATGATGCATCAGATGATTTTCAAGAAATTAAATTTGCAGATGGGACCTTAAAACTAACTTTTAGTAATGGTTATGATGTTGACTTAAGTAACATTATCATAGATATATATTCGGTAGATAATGGCCAAAACTTACCTTTAAATACATTTAATATCGCTAACCTCAATGCTGGTAGCACATATTCAGAAGAGATTAATTTATCCGGAAAATCTATGACTGGAAACATTGAGGTTTCTATTTCAAATATTGATATTCCAGCTCAAACAAATGCTTTTATTGTTAATTACTCTGATGAGTTGGTTGCTCAGGTCGATATTATGGACATTCAATTAGATGAAGCTATTGTTATTTTGCCTAATCAAGAGCTCATAAATGAAGACACCTCCTTTGTTTTTGATGCAGGTGGAGCATTATTAGATAGAGTAAAAATGAGTAGTGGAGATATAAAAATGGATATTTCTAGCTCTCTAAATACTGTTTTGAAATTTGAATATAAAATACCAAAAGCTACTCTTAATGGGGAGCCATTTTCTGTGTACAGAGAAATTCCTGCTGGAGGTACTTTAAATGAGACTATCTCACTTGCTAACTATGAGTTTGACCTAACTGGACAGGATGGCAATCAAAGTAATACCATATTTGTTGAGTCTTACGCTAGAATAGATTCTACCGGTGAATACGTATCAATATCCTTAGATAATGGTGTTGAAAGCACAATTTCTATTGAGAATATATCACCTTCAGCAGCTTGGGGTTATTTAGGACAGGATACCATCAAAGAAAGTCGAGAAACTTCTTTCCTAGATTTAAGTGCATTGAAAGGAGATATTGACTTCGAATTTGTTGAAGTCAAAATGGTGACCGAAAATAACTTAGGTGTTGCTGCAGATTTGCACGTGCTTAAAATTGAGAGTTCAAGTGCTGAATCATCTATTCAATTAGAAAGTCCTTTACTTGCTTCTCCATTTACTATTCAGCCTGCCGTAGAAAGTATGGACCCTCAAAATCCTGTTACTGCTGTAATAACTGAAATTATTTTTGATGAATCCAATTCAAATATTGACAAGATTGTTGAAAGTAAACCTAATAGTATTGCTTTTGATTTTGAGATGGTTGTGAATGGAGATAATAATCAAAACGAAGGTTTTGTTTATCTTGATTATGGCGTGAGTTCAGAATTGCAAATTGAAATTCCAGTTTCAATGAAAGCATCTAATATGGTTATGAAAGATACAGTTGATGTTAGTTTGTCGGTTCCAAGTATCCTATTAGACGGCTCATTTACTATTATAGTCAATAATGGTTTTCCATTTGATGCTGAAATAAAGATGGAACTAATGAATAATGCAGGCAGAGTCCTGGAGACATTAGAAAGTGAAAATTTTGTTAGAGCTAGTCAGGTTGATATTGAAGGTGTTACCGTTGCTTCAACAGAAAGCGTCCTTAATTTTCCTTTTGATGATTTGAGTTTGATATTAAATCGAACTAAAAAAATAGGTGTAGAAATAACATTAAATACACAACCTGCTGATCAATTTGTCAAGCTATACAGCGATTACTCTATTGATATGACAGTGATAGCAAATTTTGAAAAATTAATAAGTCAATCAATTGCAGAATAATTATCTAATATTTTTTGACATTTTATAACTAAACAATGAGAAATATAATCTTTACAATCTGTTTGTTTTTACTCCCTTTTCTTTTGAAAGCACAAGAAAAGTTCACTATTGATTTAAGTTCTGATATTGGATTATACAATTCGTCTCTAGATGCCCAGACACTTTTAAATTCTTTAGGATATATTGATGAAGATCAAAAACAAGCTATTCTTAAGAACATGGATGACGAAAACTTTTATTATGTTGACATCAACAATGTTATTAAATTTACAACTAGAAAAGGCATTAGTCTAGCATTTGGAAATCATGTTTCTTCTTACGGGATTTTCGATGGAGAATTGGTGCGTTTAGGTTTGTATGGTAATACTTCTTCTTCAGCACAGAGTTTTGATTTGACTCCAGTTGAAGGAAAGTTTTTTCACTATTCAGACATCACATTGGGTTACGATATTTCGGAACAATTATCAGCTTCTGTATCCTTAATTGCAGGACATCAATTTGTTTCTGGTGAATTTTCAAAATTAGATTATGCTTCAGCTGAATATGGGCAATCTATTTCATACGATATGGCTCTTGAGGGTATTGAGAGTGTCCCCGTTAGGTATATTATTGACAATGGATCTGATCTTACAGCTTTAAAGGGAATTGATGAGTTATTTAAAAGCGTTGGTAGTGGCTTTTCTGTTGGTTTTGATTATAAGGGAGAAATATATGATGGAAATTATATGATTTCAGTAAAAGACTTGGGTTTCATTAAATGGGATGAATCTGCACGTCATTTTGATATCGTTGCTGATGATATAATTGTTCCTATGGAAGTTTCTGATTTTTCAGAAATAGAATCTAGCTATTTTACTGCCGAATTAGACACTTTAAGAGACTTAATCAATCCTTATAATGAAAGCTATACTTTTACACTTCCCGCTCGATTAAACGGCTCTTTCAATAAGGAAATTGTTGGAAATAAATACACGGATGGATATACTATAACTGCTGAGCACAGAGTTGGTATGTATCCTAGGCCAAGACTTGCGGTTGATTTTCATAAAACATTAAAGAAGCACGAGTTAACCCTTGGATATCATCTAGGTGGATTAGAAAAAAATGGCTTACAATTTAAATACAATTACAAAGCTGATAGCATACATCTTCAATTGTTTACCAGGCAGGCTAACATTTTTGATTTAAACTCGATGTATGGTATAAATGTTGGTATCGGTGTTAAATTCCTTTTCGCTAAAAGGGATAAAAAAGAATAGTTAGACTCTTTTTTTAAAAAACTGTTTAATTTTTGAGGTGTTTTTTCTTAATAATGTACCTATACTTCCAATTTTATTCTTGCGAATAGCCTTGTAGTCTTCAAACGTTTTTAGTAAAATATTTTTAATGTTTTTGTTGCTAATGCCACCAACTCTCATTCGAGTTATCACTTTAGGTATATAGTCAAGATTTAGGGTGTCATCTTTAAATACCCTTAGCATAAAATCATAATCAGCTGAAATGTTAAACTTTAAATCAAACTTTCCATGTTTTTTGTAAACCTCTTTTTTCAGAAATAAGGTAGGGTGGGGAGGTGTCCATCCTTTTCTAAGAAGTTTTGTGTTGAATACACAGCTTTGCCAGTATCTCACTACTTTACTTGTATTAATTTTCTCTACATACTCTAAGTCGCCATATACACCGTCAAGGTCATTATTTTGAATGGTATTAATGACGTTTTCTAAAACTTCTGAGTTGTAAAAAAGATCATCAGAATGCAAAAAACCAATAATATCACCACTTGCCTTATCAATTCCTTTATTTAAAGCATCATAAATTCCCAAGTCTGTTTCTGAATAAAACTTAATGTTTTTGTTTTTTTTAATCAGTGGCTCAAGTTTTTCTGACGTTGAATCTGTAGAAAGACCATCAATTATAATGACTTCTATATCTTTTATGTTTTGTCTTAAAATTGATAATATACAGGATTCAATAAAATGACCTCGATTAAATGTAGCTGTAATTATTGATATTTTCATATTTAATGAATAGCCAGCAATATAATCAATAAATATATCTGTAAATAATATCTTAATTTATTTATTGAAATAAATTTTAAAATTATAGATGAGGAAATTTAATTTACAACATTTTAAAAAGTGCTTTTTTTTTAGTATTTTTATAAAAAATCTTAACCAAAATTAGTACACCTTGAGTACATTTATTGAAGTAGTTTCTGTTTTTTTTAAAGATAACATTCTTATCTTTTCGCTGACTGTTTTTGCTCTTTCACTTGTTGCTGCATACAGAACTTTTCCAATGATTGTGTACGTAAGTGTTATTAAAAATTTAACAGCAAGTCCTAACGAAAGAAGCTCTCATCAAAAAAGTACACCTCACCTTGGTGGTTTAGGAGTTTCTTTTGGAGCGTTTTTTGTTAGCGGAGTTTTTGGTTCATTCATGTTAGATTCTCGTGAAATGTCCATTTTAATTTCTGTTACAGCATCTCTTGTAATCCTTTTTTCAGCTGGGCTAAAAGATGATATTTTTGGATTATCTCCCAAGATTAAGCTGTTTGTTGAGGTATTATCTGCTTTAATTTTTATTGTATTGACAGATATTCGTATTGATAGTTTTTATGGTTTATTTGGTATAAATGAATTGCCTGTAGCTGTATCCTATATCTATACCATTTTTGTTTTTGTTATCATTATTAATTCATACAATTTAATAGATGGTATAGACGGTTTGGCGGCTTCTATTGCACTCATAATTTTTAGTTGTTTTCTGTATTATTTTATCAGTATTAAGTCATTTTTAGCTGTAATTTGTATTTCTTCTATGCTGGGTAGTATTTTAGCTTTCTTGAGGTTTAATCTTTCAAAAGGCAAACGTAAAATCTTTATGGGAGATGTAGGTTCTCTTGTGATAGGCTATGTTTTAGCTCTTTTTACAACAATGATTCTTTCTACAGAATTTAGTTCAGTCCATGTTATTGATAATAAACCAGTTTTCATATTAGCCTTGTTTGCATTTCCTTTTTTAGACACTCTTCGCGTATTTGCATTAAGAGGAATTTCTGGAAATAGTCCATTTTTAGCCGATAAAAACCACTTTCACCATAAATTGTTAGAGGCAGGTTTTTCTCATATACAGTCCACTATTTTCATAATCTTATATTGTTTAATAATTATAGTATGTTCTTTTTTATTGTTTGATAATATGATTTTGAAACATTTTATTTTGATTTTAGTGCTATCTATTCTTCTATTACTTTCAATGATATGGTTGTTGTCAAAAGCCAAAAAGTAAGATTATGAGGGCTACACTTTCTAAATACTATAACAATGGACAGCAAAATACACCAATTAAAAAGTGGTATGTTTTATATACTAAGCCTAGGCATGAGATAAAGGTAAACGAGCGCTTACAACTTTTGGGTATTGATTCTTATTGTCCTGTAGTTATTAAAGTCTCTCAATGGTCAGATAGAAAAAAGAAAATTAGATCAGCTGCACTTCCTTCTATGGTTTTAGTATATATGTTTGAACACGAAAGAAGTCAAGTTTTTGATTGCCCTGGAGTTTTACGTTATATGTTTTACAACAAAAAAATAGTCAGCATTCCACAGCATGAGGTGGATTTACTTAAAAATTATCTCGAAGGGAAGTGTTGTTTGAAATCTACTGTTACTAGTTTAAATGTCGGACAGAAATTGAAGGTGGAGCAATTTCAAAACCAAATAGGAGAGATTGTTAAAGTCACATCAAACAGACTTTGGGTAAAAATAAAAAGTCTAAATATTAAGGTTAGTCTCGAAATAGTTTAATTTTCTTCTTTTTTTAAGTACTTTTGTTACTCATTTATTTATGATAGCTACTTGCTATCCTTTAAATAGATTGTAAATTATGCTTAATTCATTAATAACATCTAAAACCAGATTACGAGTTCTTGTTAAGTTCTTTATAAGAGCAGCTAACAAAGGTCACCTTAATTCACTTGCATCAGAGTTTGGCGAATCTACCAATGGCGTACGTAAGGAGTTAAATAAGTTAAAAGATGCAGGCTATTTAGTAAGTAATAAAGAGCAGAATAAAGTAATTTATAGGGCAAATACCAATCATCCTTTATACTCAGTTTTACAACAACTCGTAAAAAAACATCTTAGGCTAGACGAAATGGTAGAGACAATTGTTAAGCGTATTGGTGATGTTCAGAAGATTATTTTGATTGGCGATTATGCTAAAGGCATTGATTCTGGACTAATCGAAGTTCTTTTGATTGCCAATGACATTAATTTGGATTACATTGATGAGTTAGAGAAAAAATTAAAAAATAAGATAGGAAGAAAAGTGGTCTTTTCGGTGGAATCAGAAGAAGAGGGTATTGTACTCTATGATAAAGATATAATGTATTATGAAAATTAAATCCATTTGTTGTATTGGAGCAGGATATGTAGGCGGCCCTACTATGGCGGTGATAGCTTTGAAATGTCCACATATCAAAGTTAATGTTGTTGATATTAATCAGGATAGGATAGATGCTTGGAACGATAATAATTTAGATAATCTACCAGTTTATGAGCCAGGTTTAGCTGATGTCGTTAAAGAAGCTAGAGGTCGCAATTTGTTTTTTTCTACGGATGTTGAAAAAGCCATTGATGAATCTGAAATGGTATTCATCGCAGTGAATACTCCTACTAAGACCTATGGTGAGGGAAAAGGTCAAGCTGCTGATTTGAAATATGTTGAGTTGTGTGCTCGAACTATAGCCAAAGTAGCTAAAACAGACAAAATAGTTGTAGAAAAGTCAACTTTACCTGTAAGAACTGCCGAAGCTGTACAAACTATCTTAGATTCTACTGGAAATGGTGTTCACTTTGAGGTACTTTCTAATCCTGAGTTTTTAGCTGAGGGAACGGCTATTCAAGATTTATTTAAGTCAGATAGAGTTTTGATTGGTGGCCAACAAACTGAAAGTGGAAAAGAAGCGATATCTGCTCTTGTTGATATATATGCTAATTGGATTCCTAAAGAAAAGATATACACAACTAATGTCTGGTCTTCAGAATTATCGAAATTAGTGGCTAATGCTTTTTTAGCACAAAGGATCAGCTCTATTAATAGTATATCTGCCTTGTGTGAAGCTACAGAAGCTGATGTTGATGAAGTGGCAACAGCTATCGGAATGGATTCTAGAATAGGAAATAAGTTTTTAAAATCTTCAGTAGGCTTTGGAGGCAGTTGTTTCCAAAAAGATATTTTAAACCTAGTATATATTGCTAAATCTTTGGGTTTAGATGAAGTTTCTGAGTATTGGAATCAAGTCATTAAGATTAATGATTACCAAAAGGAGCGTTTTGCAAAAAAAATAATGACTTCACTTTTCGGTACAGTTTCTGGTAAAAAAATAACTCTATTAGGTTGGGCATTTAAAAAGGACACTAACGATACTAGAGAATCAGCGGCTATATATATTGCTGATATACTCATTGAAAATGGAGCTGAAATTTGTGTGTATGACCCTAAGGTTAGTGAACAACAGATGCTTTCAGATTTGGATTATCTGAATAGTCGTTCATCTGAAGAAAATAAAAACGCATTAAGTTATTATTCAGATCCATTAAAAGCTTGTGAAAACTCGCATGCAGTAGCAGTCATCACAGAGTGGGATGAGTTTAAATCTTACGATTGGTATAAAATATATGATAATGTTATGAGTCCAGCTAAAGTTTTCGATGGTAGAAACATTTTAGATAAAGATGCTCTTGAAGAAATAGGTTTTGAGGTGTTCTCGATAGGTAAATGATAAAAAAATGAATCTTAACAAGTCTTCCAAAATATATATTGCAGGTCATCGTGGGATGGTTGGTTCAGCTTGTTGGAGGGTCTTAGAAAAATTAGGTTACTCTAATTTAATAGGAAGGACATCGAATGAGTTAGATTTAAGAAGTCAATCACAAGTCTATGATTTTTTAAGAGATTCAAAACCAGATGTTATTATTGATGCGGCAGCAAAAGTTGGTGGTATTGTAGCCAATAAAGATTACCCCTATCAATTTTTGATGGAGAATATGCAAATCCAAAATAATTTGATTAGTGCAGCCCATGATTTGAATACTGCTAAATTCATTTTTTTAGGCAGCTCTTGTATCTATCCTAAGTTGGCTCCACAACCACTGAAGGAAGAATATTTACTTACAGATTCTTTAGAGCCAACTAATGAGTGGTACGCTATTGCTAAAATCTCTGGAGTAAAATTATGTGAAGCTATTCGAAGACAATTTGGAAAAGACTTTGTGAGTTTAATGCCTACAAACCTTTATGGTTCGAATGATAATTTTGACTTACAAACTTCTCATGTTTTACCTGCAATGATTAGGAAATTTCATGAAGCAAAAGAAAATAATCATTCAGATGTTACTCTTTGGGGCTCAGGGAGTCCCATGCGTGAGTTTCTTCATGTTGATGATTTAGCCAATGCCGTTGTTTTTGCACTTGAAAATGTATTACCTGATTATTTATATAATGTGGGTACTGGAACAGATGTTACTATTAAAGAATTAGCTGAGACTATTCAATCACAAGTTGGTCATAAGGGAAACATTAATTGGGATTCCTCAAAGCCTGATGGAACTCCTAGAAAGTTAATGGATAGTTCAAAAATGATGCAATTAGGTTGGCGGCCTACTTATAATTTAAAAACAGGTATTGCAAACACGTATTCATGGTTTTTGGCAAATCAAGCTCATTTAAAAGAAGTTAAATTTGAAGTTAAGTAAAAGACATATTATAAAAACCATAAGTTGGCGCCTTGTAGGTACTGTGGATACTTTGCTGCTGTCTTGGCTGATTACTGGTAATTTATTTACAGGCTTTAAAATTAGTGCTATTGAAGTTGTAACCAAAATGGTGCTGTATTATATCCATGAACGTTTTTGGTTTAACTCTACTGTTTCTAATAGTTCAAAGCGTCATATTTATAAGACATTCAGTTGGCGCTTTTTAGGTACTGCTGACACCATTGCTATTGGGTGGCTAATTTCAGGGGATCCATTTACTGGATTGCAAATTGGGTTTGCTGAAGTCATCACTAAGATGGTTTTGTATTTCATTCACGAGAAGGTTTGGTATAAGTTTAATTATGGATTAGAAAAAGATAATGCGAATGAATAATATAGTCCATCATAATTTCAACGTCTCTAAATCTGATAGAGAAAGGTTACACCAGCACAAAGCATTTTTAATTTGGTTTACTGGACTATCTGGCTCTGGAAAATCGACTATTGCCAATGCATTGGAATCAAAACTCAATAGTTTAAATGTATCAACTTATGCTTTGGATGGCGACAACATTCGATTTGGTATTTGTAAAGACCTGACATTTTCCCCTGAAGACAGAACAGAAAATATTCGTAGGATAGCTGAAATTGCTAATTTGTTTGTTGATGCAGGAATAGTAACTTTGGCAAGTTTTGTTTCTCCTTACTCTAAGGATAGGGAAGATGTAAGAAATACTGTTGGAGCGAAAAATTATATTGAGGTGTATGTTAATACTAGCCTTGATGAATGTGAGCGAAGAGATGTTAAGGGGCTTTATAAAAAAGCCCGGGAGGGAGAAATTAAGAATATGACGGGTATATCTGCTCCCTATGAGATCCCTCAAAATCCTGATTTAGAAATTGATACTATAAAGGAATCGGTAGAGGAGTCAGTAGATAAAATTTTTAAATATTTAGAAAAAAGATTGTATGGGTAATTACGTTATCACTCATTTGAGAGAATTAGAATCAGAGGCAATTTTTGTTATCAGAGAAATAGCCGCTCAGTTTGAAAATCCTGTTCTATTATTTTCTGGAGGGAAAGATTCTATTTTGCTGACTCATTTAGCAAAAAAAGCTTTTTATCCTGCCAAAATACCTTTTCCACTAGTTCATATAGATACGGGTCACAATTTTCCTGAGACCATTAAGTTTAGAGATAATTTAGTTAAAAGCCTAGGTGTTCAATTGATAGTCGGTTCTGTTCAAGAAGCTATCGATAAAGGAAGAGCCAAAGAAGAAACAGGAGCTGATGCATCAAGGAATTCATTGCAAATAGTTTCTTTACTAGACACTTTAGAAGAACACAAAGTAGATGCTGCTATGGGTGGAGCTCGTAGAGATGAAGAAAAAGCTCGAGCTAAAGAGCGTTTCTTTTCTCATAGAGATGAGTT